>JALYSK010000070.1 GCA_030854805.1 Chloroflexota bacterium
CTGCGAGCTCGGCGAAGCGATCGTCGTGCGACGCCGCGGACTCCAGCGCGGCCACGCCCGCGTGCAACGCGTCGGTCGCGCCCCCTTCGTCACGCAGCGCGGTGGCGGCCTGGGCCGCCGACAACGCGATCGCCTCCGCGTGCTGGGCGGCGCGAAGCCGCGCTTCGACCTCGAGATCCTCTCCGGGCGCGAGGGCGGCCGATGCGATCTCGTCCGACTGGTGACGCAGCAGCTCGACGCGTCGCGCCAGCTCGTGGGCGTCGGTCAGCAGCTCGCCAGCGGCGACCACGGAGGTACGCCAGGCGCGGTGCAGCTCGGCGACGGATGCCACATCCAGGGCGGCGAAGCGATCGAGCAGGGCGAGCTGGCGCTCGGGCAGCAGGAGACGCTGTTGCTCGTTCTGGCCGTGAATCTCGCCCAGCCGCGCGCCCAATGCCGCCAGGGAGCCCACGGTGACGGCTCGGTCGTTGGCGCGCGCCAACGACCGGCCGTCGCTGCTCACCTCCCGCCGCACGATCAGCGTGCCCTCGTCAATCAGCTCGTCCAGCGGGTCGTTGGGGTCGCGCGGCACGTCGTCAAAGATGGCCTCGATGCGGGCGCCATCGGTCCCGGCGCGGACCTGGTCGGCCGATGCGCGGGCACCCAGGACCAACGCCACCGCGTCGACGACCAGCGACTTGCCGGCACCGGTTTCGCCGGTCAGCACCGTGAAGCCGCGGGCGAGCGGCAGCCGCACCGCTTCCACCACCGCCAGGTTCTCGACGGAGAGCTCGATCAGCGCCATCAATACGGGAGAAGCGCGGCCTTGGTTCGCAGCAGGTCATAGAACGGCGTGCTGCCCTCAGGCTCGATGAGCCGAAGCGGCGCCTCGAGGGCGCGCACCTCCACCCGGTCGCCCGGGTGCATCGGCAGATCGTCCTGCCCGTCGATCGAGATGAGCGCGTGGTCATGCGCCTCGCGCAGGTTGAGCCTGACCACCTGATCTTCGCCGGCGACGACGCTGTGCAGCGGGGAGAGATACGCGGCCACCGGCGTGATGATCATGTTGCGCAGGCGCGGGTCGAGGATCGCGCCGCCGGCCGAGAACGAGTAGGCGGTGGAGCCCGTCGGCGTGGCCACCACGACGCCGTCTGCCACGTATGTGGCCAGGTGACTCCCGCTCACCTCGACCTCGAGCTGGATCATGCGCACGTGCGGCCCACGTGCCACGACCACCTCGTTCAGGCAGGCGTGCGTCTCCTGGCTGCCGTTGGTCCGAAGGATGGTGGCGGCAAGGCGGAAGCGCTCCTCGAGCCTGTACTCGCCGGCGTCCACTCGATCGAGGGCGCGCTCGAGCTCGGCCGTCTCCACCTTGGCCAGGAAGCCCACGCGGCCAAGGTTGACGCCCAGCGCCGGCACGCCGGTCTCGCCGATCCCCCGCGCCGCGCGCAGGAAGGTCCCGTCGCCGCCGAGCACGCAGACGAGGTCGCTCCCCTCGCTTGCCTTGGCGATCTGCTGGCGGTCGTCCGCCGCCGACTCCCAGGATTCAACGTGATGCCCGTCACACCACGCCTTCCCGCGCTGCAGAACGGCCTGGGCCTGCGGGTTGTACGGGTTGAAGGCGAAGCCGATGCGCTTCATTCCGCCCCGCGCAGCTCGTCAGCGCCGACGCGGAGGGCGATGCGCTCCACCGCGAGCGTGAGAGCAGCGAGCTCAGCGCCGAGATCGTGCGGCTCGGAAACCGCGGCGTAGCTGCGATCCAGGCCAGCCGCGATGAGCCCGCGCATCAGGCTCGAGGGCGACACGCCTCGGGAGCGGGCAGCCGCTTCGACCCGTTCGAGGAGGGCGTCGGGCATCCGCAGGCTGACGATCTGGCGCATGGCGTCCGACGTTTCGGGCGCCCGGATCGCTGCTTCGAGGCCCTCGAACCCGACCGAGAGCTGTTCAGCGGACCGCTTGCGAGCGCCGCGAGACTTCACCCCAGCATCGTACGCTCGTAGCACGGCCGGATCGCTTCCCATGCCGCGCCGCGGCGCCGGGCGCGAGCGCCTGACGGGCCCTACGCCAACGTCGCCGCCGCGATCAGCCGCTGCCAGTCACCGGCGTCCAGCTCGCCGGCCTGCAGGAGGAGCGCAAGGAACTCGACATTACCGTCGATCCCGGCGATTGGCGAGCGAATGAGGCCCGAGGGCACGAAGCCGGCGGTCGCCGCGTCGACCGCGAAGCGCGCCAGGACCTCCCGATGGACGGCGGGATCGCGGACGATCCCCCCGCGCGGCACAATATCGCGACGCGCCTCGAACTGCGGCTTGACGAGCGCGACGCATCGGCCTGTGGCAGTCATCAGGTGGCGCACCGCCGGCAGCACCATGCGCAGCGAGATGAAGGAGAGGTCCAGTGTGGCGAGGTCGATCGGCTCCGGCAGCAGGGTGAGGTCGCGCAGGTTGGTGCGTTCCATGCTGACCACGCGCGGGTCGCGCCGCAGCCGCTCGAGCAGCTGGGCACGCCCGACGTCGACCGCATAGATAATCCGGGCGCCGGCCTCGAGCAGCACATCGGTGAAGCCTCCGGTGCTGGCACCGGCGTCCAGGCAGGCGAGGCCTGAGGGATCGATGGCGAATGCGTCGAGCGCGGCCGCAAGCTTTTCGCCCGCCCGCGACGCCCAGCGCGGCGCCGGCACGAGGCGGAGGTCTGCCTCGGCGGGCACTGCTAGACCGGGCTTGAGCGTCCTGCTCCCGGCCCCCTCCAGGATCACCGATCCGGACAGGATGACCGCCTGCGCCTCCGCCGTCGTTCGCGCCAGTCCGCGGTCGACGAGGAGCTGGTCGAGCCGGACGCGTCCCATCGGCCGATCCTACGCTCTCAACCGGGCGCGGCCGCTCCTCCTCAACGATCAGCCGGAGGCGACCTTGCCCTCGACGGCGCGGGGCCGCCGCTCGGGCATCCCCAGGGTGGCCAGCCTGTCGCGGATCTGCTCCACGATGCCCGGCGCGTCGATGCGCTGCTGGCGGCGCAGATCCTCCACCGAGCCGTGGTGCACGAATCCCTCGGCCAGCGCGATCTTGAGCAGCGGCACACGCACGTCCGCCTGGTTGAGCGCATCGAGCACGCCGTCGCCGAAGCCGCCCATGGCGGCGCTCTCCTCGCCCGTGACGACGAGGCGCTTTCCGGCGGCGCGCGCGACCAGCAGCGAGCCGTCGAGCGGCTTCGCCCAGCGAGCGTTGACCACCTCGCATGAGAGCCCGTCCTCCGCCTCGAGGGTTTCGGCGACGACAAGGAGACGCTGCACGATCGGCCCGAAGCCGACCAGGAGGAGGTCCGAGCCGCTGCGCACGATCTCGCCCCGGCCAATCGGCAAGACGGAGCCTTCCCGGTCAGGCAGGTCCTCCCCGGGGTCGCGCGGATAGTGCAGCGCGATCGGACCGTCGTGAGCGAAAGCGGTGACGACGAGGTCTCGCATCTCCTGCTCGTCCTTCGGCGAGGCGATCACCAGGTTCGGGAGAGCGCGTTGGGCGGGAAGCGTGAACATGCCCTGGTGCGAGGTCCCGTCTTCGCCGACGAGGCCGGCACGATCGATCGCCAGCACCACCGGCGCAGCGTTCTGGCACACGTCGTGAACGACCTGGTCGAACGCGCGCTGGCTGAAGGTCGAGTAGAGCGCCACAACCGGGCGCATGCCGGCGAGCGCGAGACCGGTGGCCATCGTGACCGAGTGCTGCTCCGCGATGCCGACGTCGAAGAGGCGGGATGGGAAGGAATCGGCGAAGCGAGCCAAACCCGTGCCGGTCGGCATGCCCGCAGTGATGGCGCAGATCCGGTCATCGGCGGCCGCCAAGCGCACGAGCTCCTCCACGAAGACCTGCGTGTAGGTCTTCGGCTTGCGCTTTGGCTCGGAGGGAGAAGGGAGAGGCTCTTCGGTTGGGTCGATCACCGCGAGATCCATCGGCGGCAGGGAGGCGCCGTGGAAGGAGACCGAATCCTGCTCGGCGGGCGGATAGCCGCGGCCCTTGATCGTCTTCACATGAACCAGGACCGGCGTGTTCAGCCGAAAGGCGGCCTCGAAGGTCGCCTCCAGCTCGCGCAGGTTGTGGCCGTCGAGCACGCCCACGTAGGTGATCCCCATGTCCTCGAAGAAGCCGACCTTCGCCCACGAACGCTTGAATCCCTCCTTCGTGAAGGCCAGCAGAGTGAAGAGCGGGCGGCCGATGAGGGGCACGCGAGCGAGCGCTCCCTTGGTAGCCGATTTGGTGCCCTGGTAGGCGCGCGTCAGGCGCAGCTTGTTGAGCCGGGTCGAGAGCCCGCCGACCGATGGGCTGATGCTCATCTCGTTGTCGTTGAGCACGATCAGGATCGG
>JALYSK010000081.1 GCA_030854805.1 Chloroflexota bacterium
ACCCAATCGCTCGGGGCATCGCGCTCGCGAGTGATGCGCTATCTGGACTTGCGCGTACCCATGTGAGCGGGGACCAACCCGCTAGCGAATTCGTCCGCTTATCGGTGCGCCCGAGCCGCGATGCACACGACCGCCTCCGCCGTATCCCTCGGCGAGCCCCGGCATGCGTCAGAGAGCGTCCAGCCGAGCGGGCACGCCTGAGCGGAAGGAGCGCCGAATTTGGTGGAGGGATCGATCAGCGGATTCACTCCCGGAATCTCGAACCTAACCGATCTTCGAGGAGATCCAATGCCTACTTCCCGTACCGCCGTGCGGAGGCTGCTCGTCGGGCTGACCACCATCAGCCTGCTTGTCCTTCCGACAACGGTGCTCGCATCCAGCCATCGCGAGGCGCCCCTGATCAGCAACGACCCGACCGCTGACAATACCGACGTCTACGCGTTCGTCAGTCCGGACAAGCCAGATACCGTGACGATCGTGGCCGACTACATCCCGGTCGAGGAGCCGACCGGTGGCCCGAACTTCGTCGCCTTCGACGACAACGTCCTGTACGAGATTCACGTCGACAACAACGGGGACGCGAAGGACGACGTAACCTACCAGTTCCGCTTCAAGACCACGACTCGCAATCCCAAGACGTTTCTGTATAACACCGGACCGATCACCAGCCTCGGAGACCCGGACTGGAATCGGCCGCAGACATATAACGTCACCAGGCTGATGGGTGGCCGGTCGACGCTGCTCGATGGTTTCGATCTCACCACACCGGTGAAGGTCGGCCCTCGGTCTACTCCAAACTACGCAGCGCTGGAGACGGCGAACGTCAACAAGCTGAGCAACGGCGGATTCGCCTTCGTCGGGCAGCGCGATGATCCCTTCTTCGTGGACATCGGCTCGATCTTCGACCTCGCCGGTCTGCGTCCTTTCAATGCGGCGCATGTGATCCCGCTGGCAGCGGCCCCGGGCGTTGATTCGGTGGGCGGCTTCAACGTTCACTCGATCATCATCCAGGTGCCCATCACGGAGCTCACCTCGAACCACAAGAAGAACGCGGCAACAGCCCGTGAGGCGACCATCGGGGTGTACGCCAGTGCCAGCCGTCAGCAGACCCGCGTCCTGCAGGCCAACGGCACGCAGCAGGCGAGCGGTCCATGGCAGCAGGTTTCTCGGCTCGGCAACCCGCTCATCAACGAGGTTGTCATTCCGCTCGGTGACAAGGACTACTGGAACTCGCAGAAGCCCTGGAACGACAAGCAGTTCGCCAAGTACTACAGCTCGCCGGAGCTGGCCGGGCTGGTCAACGCGCTCTATCCGTCACTGCCCGATATTGCGACCACCAACCGGGCCGATCTGGTGCAGATTCTCCTGACCGGCGTGCCCGGCCTGAACTACACCGGCACGACCCAGTCGGACCTCCTGCGGCTCAACACCGGCATCCCTCCGTGCACGGCTGACAGTGCCACCGATACGGCCGGCAAGTGCTCTCGTCTCGGAGTCCTGTCTGGAGACCTTGCCGGATTCCCGAACGGACGCCGGCTGACCGACGATGTGACCGATATCGAGATCAGGGCCGTGGCACAGGGCTACGGCAGCTTCCTCGCCACGAACTTCGGTCTCCCCAACAAGTCACCCAACAACCAGCTGGGGGACGGGGTGAACGCCAACGACCTGCCGTTCAGCGCTCACCTCCCGTATGTGGCCACGCCCAACAGCGGCTACAGCCACACGCATCACGCAGTGGGATCCACGAACACGGGTCCGCTCTGACCAACGTCTGTCGGCGGTCCCGGGAGGGGCCGCCGACAGTCCTCCGACTCATTTACCTATTCATTCTGAGACGAGCAACATCCATATGTCGTCCGCGAAAGCGAAGCAACGTCTGGATGCCGCAGCGGCATTTTTGGGCGTCGTCCTGCTCAGCGCGTGTGGCTCTATCCACCCACCCGAGATGGCGTCGCCGTCTCTCGCTCCGGCGCCCGCCGCGGACCGCGGACCGTCGATAGCGGCCGCAACTCTCACCGTGGCGGCCAAGGCCGTCGACAAGCTGGAAGCGTCCCTTCGGGCCGATCCGACCCAGGTTGCCTGGTATGCGCAGCTGGGCGAGGCGTACCTGCAGCGGGCCCGAGAGACCGTTGACCCGACCTACTACACCAAGGCGCAGAAGGTCATCGACGAGGCGCTGCGACGCGACCCGAACAATCTCGAGGCGCTCATCGGGCGCGGGACGCTGTTGCTGGCGCAGCACCGATTCCGCGATGCGCTCGCGGTCGGCCAGCAGGCACGCCGGCTGAACGCCACCATCCCACGCATCCTCGGCATCATTGCTGACGCCCAGGTCGAGCTGGGCATGTATCCGGAATCGGTCGACACGATCCAGAAGATGGTCGATCTGCGGCCGGACCTGAGCTCGTACAGCCGCGTCTCGTATGCGCGAGAGCTGCACGGGGACCTCCCCGGGGCAATCGATGCCATGCAGATGGCCATTGAGGGAGGCGGCCCGGCCGCGGAGAACACCGAATACCTGCGCGTCCAGCTCGGCACCCTCTACTTCGCTGCCGGAGATCTTCCGGAGGCCGAATCGGCGTACAACGAAGCGCTCCTTCGTCTGCCCGGCTACGCATACGCGTTGGCCGGTCTGGCCCGCGTGAAGGCCGCACGAGGCGAGACCGATGACGCCATCGAGCTGTACCACCGCGCCATTGCAGCCGTCCCGCTGCCAGAGTTCATCATCGGTCTTGGGGAGGTTCAGCAGGCGGCAGGTCGGATGAGCGATGCCAAGAAGCAGTACGACCTGGTCCGGGCCATCGAGCAGCTCTTCCAGGCGAACGGGGTACGGGTCGACCTCGAGCTCGCGCTCTTCGACGCGGATCATGGAGCTGATCCGTCGGCCGCGGTCGCCACGGCGAGGCTCGGCTATGACCAGCGTCCGAGCATCAAAGGGGATGACGTGCTGGGCTGGGCGCTGTATCGGGACGGTCAGCTGTCAGAAGCCGCCACGTATGCGGATCGGGCGGTTCGGCTCGGGACCAGGGATCCGATGATCCTGTTCCATGCCGGGATGATCGCCAACGCAAACGGTCAGACCTCACTGGCACGAGACCGGCTCACTGCGGCACTCGCCCTGAGTCCTGCGTTCTCTCCGCTGTACGCCCCTGAGGCACAGCGCGCGCTCGGCGCGCGGGCAACCCCATGAGACCCGCTGTCTGGCGACGCGCGTTCATTGTCGGGCTCGTCCTCGCGGCGCTCCCGATCGTGGCGTCGGCGCATCCGCTCGGCAACTTCACCATCAACCACTACGCCGGCATCCGGGTCGCCGCCGACGCGGTGACGCTCGACGTCGTGATCGACATGGCGGAGATCCCGACCTTCCAGGAACGACAGCGAATTGATACCGATGGTGACGGCACCGTGTCCGATGCGGAGGCGTCGCGCGAGCGAGTTGCAGCGTGTGGCCGACTCGCTCCGGACCTGCATCTTCTGGTGGGAGCAGCGCCTCTCCAGCTGCAGGTGACCGCAGCCGGGCTGATCTTCCCCACCGGCGCAGGGGGCCTGAGCACCATGCGGCTCGTCTGCGAATACCACGCGCCGATCGCCGGCAGTATGCGAAGCGGACAACGGTTGCAATTCGAGGACGCCTCATACGCCGAGCGGATCGGCTGGCGCGAGATCGTCGTGGAGGGTGACGGCGTGGCGGTGCACGGACAACATCTCGGGGGCTCCGTCTCTCACCGGCTGACGAGCTACCCAGCGCAGCTGCTGAGCACCCCGCGCGATGATCGCTCGATTGATCTGCTTGTCGCTGTCGGCGGCGATCGACTCGCCGCAGCCACGATCCCTGATGCGCAGCCGATCGATGGGCTGGCCACGCGCTCACCGTTGCTCGCTTCAAGCGTTCCCGGCGGTGAGCAGCTGACCGCGCTGCTTGGTGGCGGCGATCTGTCGCCGCTGGCAGTCCTGCTCTCGCTCGTCCTCGCGGCGGGATTGGGCGCGCTCCATGCCCTCTCGCCCGGCCATGGGAAGACAGTGATGGCCGCCTATCTCGTGGGTAGTCGGGGCACTGCTCGACATGCCGTCGTGCTTGGCCTGATCGTTACGGCAGCGCATACCGTGGGCGTGGTCAGCCTGGCGCTGGTCACGCTGCTCGCGTCAGACATCCTCCCGCCCGAGCGGCTGTACCCGGTCCTGGGCCTCTCTTCCGGCGCGATCGTCATCGGGATCGGCCTGTATCTGCTGACTGCGCGCTGGCGTGCTGTGACCGCAGCACGACGTCACCGGCTGGCTCATGCCCACGGCGGCGAGCACGGGCACGGAGAGCACCATGGCCACGACCATATCCCGGCCGGCTCGAACCTGAGCTGGCGGGCGTTGTTCTCGTTGGGCTTGGCCGGGGGCTTGGTCCCTTCCGCGTCGGCGTTGCTGCTGCTGCTTGGCGCAATCGCCGCTGGTCAGCCGGCGTACGGCCTCGCGTTGGCAATCGCATTCGGTGCCGGCATGGCCGTCGTGCTGAGCGGCATCGGCATCCTGATGGTCCGAGCCAGCCGCTTCGTCCAGCTCGTGCCGCAGCTGGGCGGGCTTGCGCGCTTCACTCCCGCCCTGCCCTGGATGACTGCGGTCATCGTCCTCGTCGCCGGTATCTACCTCACCGGCCAGGCCCTGACGCAGCCGCTGTAGGGGCCGATGCGGACCGTGTGCCACGCGATGCTATGCTCGGCCTCCGTCGCACGGCATTTGGCCGGTGCTGCGCCGGCGGCCCTCAGCCGCTCCACAGGTGAGCGGCAGGCCGCTCCACGAGGATTTGGCGTGGTGGGGACCGAGCGGCATGATCAGGACGCGGTCCTGGCTGGCCGCATACGCTCCGGGGATCGCGAGGCGGTCGGCGAGCTGTATGACCGGTACGCGGGTATCGCCATGGCTGTCGCGCTCCGGGTGCTGCGCGACCGAGGGGCGGCGGAGGATGTTGTGCACGACGCGTTCGTGGCGGTCTGGCAGAAGATCGATCGCTTTGACGTGGCGCACGGGACCTTGCGGAGCTGGCTCCTGGCGATTGTGCGCAACCGAGCCATCGATCGGCTGCGCCGGGTGCGGCCGGCCGAAGACATCGACGAGCTGGACCGTCGCTCGCTCCTGCGCTCGACGCCGAATCCCACCTGGGACGCAACGCTCGCCTCACTTGACCGCGGCGCGCTTGCCGCGGCATTGGGCACGCTTCCGGCCGAGCAGCGGGAGGCGGTCGAGCTCGCCTACTTCGAGGGGCTGACCTACCGCGAGGTGGCGGTGCGCATGGGCGTCCCGCCGGGCACGGCTTCAGGACGGTTGCGAATGGCCTTGGCGAAGGTGCGCGTTGCCTTATCACCCGACCGCGACAGCGCCGAGCCGTCGGCGGGCGCGCGCATCCCGGTGCCCGAGAGGGAGGCGCCGTGATGCAGCAGGAAGACGCACTCGGGCCCGGCTGCGATGCTGTCGACCAGCTGGCGGGGGCCTGGGCCCTACACGCGCTACCGGCCGACGAGGAGCTCGCCGTGGCTCAGCACCTCGCGGGCTGTGATCGGCCGCATCAGGAGCTGCGCGACGCGATGGACGCAGTCGACCTGCTCGCGCTGTCGTTGCCTGAGGAGGCGCCTTCGCCCGCCGTCAGAGCCCGGATCATGCGCTCGATCGATGCGCCGGCCCGGCCTGCGCTTGAGACCTCTGGGCGGGCCCCGCTTCCTCGCGAGCCCCGGTCATGGCTGATGCCGGGCCTTGCAGCCCTTGCAGCCGCGGCGGCGCTGGTCCTTGCTGTGTGGAACCTGCAGCTGCTTTCCGAAGTCCAGAGCCAGGAAGCGAACCTCGCTCAGCTCTCCCAAGCGATCGCTGCCGGGAATGCCGCCTACCGGGCGAGCGGCTCGCTGGGTAGCGGATATCTGATCGATGCGGAGAAGCCTGTGTTGGTCGCATCGCTGCCGGTCGCACCCCAGGGGCGGCTCTACGAGATGTGGCTGCTGGACGCGGCGGGGACACCGGTGGCGGCAGGCATCTTTGAGGCGAACGAGCAGGGCGGGCTTACCGTTGTGCAGCTGGAGAGGCGGCTGAGCGGGTACGC
Organism: Chloroflexota bacterium; assembly: GCA_030854805.1. Next base: position 6,080 of record JALYSK010000081.1, read on the forward strand.
GACCTTCGCGATCACGGTCGAGGAGCGCAGAGTCGATGTCCCGAGCGGAAAGCCGGTCCTGGCGGCTTCGCTGACCGGCTGAGGTAGCCCAGTTTCGACGCACGGATGGTGGTCGCTAACGCGCCGGTGTCCGATGGTTCACCCTTTGGACCTCCGGCCGGGTCACAGCAGCTCGATGATCAGCTCCCCCCAGTTCGTCATCGGCGACTCGAGCTGAGCCTCGACTGGAGCGGCGGTCGGTTCGACGGAGCAGCTGCGCTCGCGGTCGCGATCATCCTCAGCTCCCTCGAGGAAGCGGCATTCCAGGCAATGTGCCAACGGTGAGAAAACTCCGAGGGGACAGACCACGACGCCATCCACCGCGGAACGCGCGCTCGCCTTACAGATGATCCATTCCGGAGTGAAGGTGCCTCCCGGAGCGGCAGCGGCTCCTACCACGCGAAGTCGAGCTCAGGCTCGGGATGGTGGCCAGAGCAGACCACGTAGGCCGCGGCCGAGTCCCGCGCGCTGGTACCCTCCAGCCTCAGGAGATAGACGCACTCCCGACAGCGGTCGAGCACGACCGGACCGAGCCGCCAACAGGCCACTCGGCCGACCGAGCCGTCGACCGATACCGGCAGCCGCCGGGTATCAACCATTTGCTCAGAGGTGGACATTGCCATGCGACGATGCTCCGGCTTCATGGCGGCGCAGAGGAAGGGCCCATCGGACCGCCCGTGGGGGACCAACGGCCCTTTTCGCCCACCGACACGTGGCCGGGTGGTCACCGACGGGCGGATTGCTCGCCAGGCGGCGGTGGGCCGGCCATTCGGCTCCTTCCGCCGGGCGAGCCTGCCGTTACGCCTGGGCGCAGCCGCGGCTAGGCTGAGTCCATGAACCTGGTGAGCTCCGAAGAAGCGGTCGCCTCGATAGGGGATGGGCAGACCATCTTTGTTCACGGCGGGGCAGCGACGCCGACGACTCTCTTAGCCGCGCTTGCCGCCCGCGCACCGGGGCTGACCGGGGTCCAGACCGTCGGCCTGCACCTGGAGGGACCCTGCCCGCACCTCGAGCCAGGCGTGGCCGGGCACATCCGGCACCGGGCCCTATTCATTGGTCCGAACGCGCGGGATGCGGTCAATGAGGGTCGAGCGGACTACGTTCCGATCTTCCTGTCCGACATCCCGCACCTCTTCAGCCGGGGGATCCTGCCGCTCGACGCCGCATTCATCAACGTCAGTCCACCCGACCGCCATGGCTTCTGCTCGCTCGGTACCAGCGTCGACGCGACGCTGACTGCGGTGCAGAGCGCCAAGACCGTGATCGCCCAGCTCAACCCGGCAATGCCTCGTACCCTGGGTGACAGCTTCGTGCACGTCAGGAAGATCCACATGGCAGTCGAGGTGAGCCAGCCGCCACACGAGCATCCGGTCGAGCGCATCGGCGATGTGGAGCGCCAGATCGGCGCCCATGTCGCACAGCTCGTGACCGATGGCGCCACGCTCCAGCTGGGCATCGGCGCCATTCCAGCGGCGGTTGGCGAGGCGCTGCGCGACAAGCGCGACCTGGGCGTGCACACCGAGCTCTTCACCGACACCGTCGTTGATCTCGTCGAGGCGGGCGCGTTGACGGGAGCTGCCAAGGAGATCAATCGGGGCAAGATCGTCTCCGCATTCGTTCTCGGCACACAGCGCGTGTACCGCTTCATCGACGACAACCCGATGGTCGAGATGCGACCCGTCGACTACACGAACGATACCGCGGTCATCCGTCGTTTCCGGAGGATGGTCTCGATCAACTCGGCGATCGAGGTCGACCTCTCGGGTCAGGTCGTGGCCGACTCCATTGGTCGCCGGATCTACTCCGGGGTGGGTGGCCAGATGGACTTCATCCGAGGAGCAGCGCTGGCCGAGGAGGGGCGGGCGATCATCGCGCTGCCGTCCACCGCGGCGAGTGGTTCGGTGTCGCGCATCGTGCCGAGCCTGCGCGAGGGAGCCGGGGTTGTGACTACTCGGGCTCACGTGCGCACCGTGGTGACCGAGTGGGGCGTGGCCGAGCTGTTCGGCCGCTCGCTGGCCGAGCGCGCACGCGCTTTGATCTCCATCGCCCACCCGGACTTCCGCGACGAATTGAGGGCGACCGCCCGTCAGCTGCACTTGGCTGACTAACTCTCGCCCAGCGGCGGATGGCGGCAGTCTGGCCGGAGTTATTCGGCAGTGCAGCATGAAGCCCATGCCCGGGATATCGTCAGCCTGCGCCAAACTTCACCACGGCCCCCCACCTTGTCGGATTCCTTGTAGGGGCCGGATGGCTCTTCGCTCCGGGACGGTCGGCACTCCGATCGGCCGCCGTCGCGATGCATGATCGGCTCATGATTCGCGATGACATCCGCGTGCGCCGGGTCGCGCTTGGCGACACGGGAGAGCTCGAGCGGTTCTACGCCGAGCTCTCCGCTGACAGCCGCGTGTTGCGATTCCACGGCGCGTCACGCGGGATCAGCCACAACCAGGCCGAACGGTTCGCGGCCGCTGATCACCGGCTGCGCGACGGCTTCGTCGCCGTGGCGGCTGGACGGATCGTCGGTCATATCGTGCTCGAGCCGATGACCGAGGGCACCGAGGAGTTGGGCATCGCGGTCGACGACGGGGTCCGGGATCACGGCGTCGGGTCGCTTCTTTTCGGCGCTGCTCTCGCATCGGCGCGCCTCCGCGGCGTTCGGCGCATCGTGGCCTGGGTGATGGCCGGAAACAGCACGATGCGACATCTGCTCGCCGGCAGCCACCACCCATTCACGATTTGGTGGGAGGGATCGGTGGCGCGCTATGAGCTCGAGGTACCGATCGTCATGCCGCCCCCGGTAGCCGCGTAGCGGCCGACCCTGGCGGACGCTCGCCTCAGGACTCCCATGGCGCCCATGGCACGGGGCGCGGCCAACTCGCAACTGACCCGCGACGCGCTAGCCTATCGGCGTGTCGACCGAAGCCGAAACGCCTGCTGATCAGTCGGGCCTACCGCCGGCGCTTCAGGCGCTCGACGCGGCTGTCCGCGGCATCAGCGGGGCTCTCGACGTCGAGCAGGTCCTGCAGCTCATCGTCGATCGCGTCCGCGAGCTGGTCGCTGCGGAGTATGCGGCGCTCGGGATCGTCGACGAGGCTGGCCTGATCACCGAGTTCATCACGAGCGGGATCAGCGCCGATCAGCGCCGAGACATCGGAGACCTCCCGCGCGGCCACGGCCTGCTGGGGCTGATCATCCGCGAAAACCGCTCGTATCGAATCCCAACGATCGCCTCACATCCCGAGAGCTACGGCTTCCCTCCCAACCATCCACCGATGGACTCCTTCCTGGGGGTACCGGTCACCTTCAAGGGCGAGGTCGTTGGGCGTTTGTACCTGACTAACAAGCAGGACGCGCCGGTGTTCAGCGCGCACGATCAGGCACTCCTCGAGACCTTCGCCCTGCACGCCGGCATCGCCATCGAGAATGCGCGCCTGCTCGGGCAGGTGCAGCGCCTGGCGGTGGTAGACGAGCGGGACCGCATCAGCCGTGACCTGCACGACAGCGTCATCCAGATGATCTACGCGGTCACCCTGTCCCTTGAGGATGTTCCCGAGCTGGTCAGCGAGGCGCCCTCCGAGGCACGCCAACGCGTCGACGACTCGATCGATGCGCTGGACGGAGTGATCCGCGACCTTCGGAACTTCATCTTCGGGCTCCGCCCGCTGCTCCTGGATTCGGGCAGCCTGCTGGACGGCCTGCATGTCCTGGCCGAAGAGGTGCGCCGCAACACGACCACCGAGATCGACGTGGACGCCGAAGAGTCGGACGGCGTGTCCATGGAGGTCGTGGCCGAGTTGCTGGCGATCACGCGCGAGGCGCTGGCCAACGTGGCGCGGCATTCTGCAGCTCAGCGCGCCTCGATTCGGCTCACGGCGCACAACATGAATGTGCGACTCGAGATCGCCGATGACGGCCGGGGCTTCAAACCCGAGGCGGAGATCGGCCGCGGCCATAACGGGCTCGCGAACATGCGGGCGCGGGCAGAAGCGCTCGGGGGCACCTTCGACATCCAGAGCGGCAAGGGTGCGGGGACCCGTATCATCGTCGCGATCCCGCGGACAGGAACGCGGAGAGGAGCCAGCCAATGACCACCGAGGAGCCCCCGCGGCGCCTACGCCTGCTCGTCGTGGACGATCACGAGGTCGTCCGCCAGGGCCTGGTCTCTCTGCTCGATCGCCGGGCTGGGTTCGAGGTCGTCGCCCAGGCCGGCTCGGTCGTCGAGTCGATCGCCGCCGCGGCACGCTTCGAGCCGGACCTGGTGATCATGGATGTGCGGCTGCCGGACGGCTCGGGCATCGAGGCCTGCCGCGAGATACGTGCCGCGCGCCCCGAAACGCGGGTGATCATGCTCACCAGCTACCCGGATGAGGAGGCGGTGTTGTCGGCGATCGTCGCCGGCGCCAGCGGCTACCTGCTCAAGCAGATCCGCGGCCGGGATCTGGTGAGCGCGCTCGAGGCGGTGGGCCGGGGCGAGTCGCTGCTCGACCCAGCGGTGACGGAGAAGGTGCTCGAGCGGGTAAGGCGCATGGCGAGCGGGGCTGACACCGACGAGCTCGCCGACCTGACTCCTCAGGAGCGCAAGATCCTGCTGCTGGTGGCCGAGGGAAAGACCAACAAGGAGATCGCCGGCGACGTGTTCCTGTCCGACAAGACGGTGAAGAACTACGTGAGCAGCATCCTCTCCAAGCTGAATCTCCAGCGTCGGACCCAGGCGGCCGCGTTCGTCGCCAAGCGCCACCTGGGGCGGCCGGACCAGGGTTAGCCGGCGGCGCCCATCCGGGCCGCGCGATCGAGCTCGCCCAGCAGCCAGCGCGCGGTCCCGGTCGCGGCGATGTGCAGCAGCGCGTGGTCGGCGACGCGACCCACGACTCCGCCCGGCGGCGCATACCAGCCCGACAGAGTCAACTCCTCTCCCCGCGCGACGATCGTCCCCGAGAAGACGGGGAAGAGCGGTGCCAGCGTGGATGCTCGCCAGCTGATTTCGACCTCCCACCCATCGTCGAGAGGCTGGACGGGGCCGAAGTCGACGTACGCTGCCTTGCCGAAGGTGGTCAGCGACGGACGATCACTGACCCGCAGTCGGAGGTCGGCCTGATGGCGGCGCATGCCGGCGGGCGCGGGTGTGACCTCCGGGCCGAGCCAGCTGCGAGCCGCCCGGATGGCCCAAGCCAGACGAGTCGGGCTGCTCTTGGCGCGCCACCTCACGACAAGACGACTCAACCACTCCTGGCTGTCGGGGGGCCGGCGGCTGGCCGCTGCGACCATGGTCATTTCTCCTCGACGATGAGCGCCGTGACCATGCCGAACATGCCGTCCGGGCCCTCGGCATGGGTGAGGATGTGGCAGTGAAAGGCCCAGATACCCAGCTCGGAGGCCCGGATCAGGACGTCGATCCGCTCCCCGGGCGCGACCAGTACCGTGTCCTCGTAGTGGGGATCGGGTAGGGGATAGCCGTCCTTCGCAATGACGAACTGTGGGATGCCGTGCAGGTGCATGGGGTGGATCTGCAGCCCCTCGTTCATGTAGCGGACCCGGATCGTCTGCACAAGCTTTGCGACGATCGGCTCTGTGGCGGGGAAGCCCTTGCCGTTCAGCGTGAAGCCAAGAGGGCCGTCATTGAGGATCATGGAGTAGTCGATGTCGGCCGCCGGCTGGTTGGCGGCCTTTGGATCGGTGACGATGAAGGCGCCCAGCAAGCCCATCGGCACCTGATGATCGGCCATGAAGTGGCTGTGGTACATGTGGCTCCCGGCATTGCGCACCGTGAACTCGTAGGTGAACGACTCGCCGGGCAGGACCGCCGATTGGGTGATGGCCGGCACGCCGTCCACCGCGTTCGGCACCACCTGGCCGTGGAAGTGGATGGTGATCGGCTGGGTCAGCTCGTTGTGGAGGATGACGCGGACCTTGTCACCTACCTGCGCGTGCAGCTGCGGCCCCGGAACAGTGCCGTTGTAGGCGTATGCCTCGAGGACCGTCCCCGGCTCGGTCTCCCACTTGATCACCGAGGCAGTCAGCTCCCACTGCTTCGTCCCGTCCTTGAGAAGCTTGGGCTGCAGGACCTGGTTGCCGCGGCCTTCGGTCTTGGCCGGGAACTGGGCGGTTCGCGCCGCATCGGCGTCACGGAGTTGCTCGGCGCTGGCAGGGGTCGACGCCGCCGGGGTAGCCGGGCCATCTCCCCCCACCATGACTGCGCCCCTCATCCCGGCGTCGGCATGACCCGGGACAGAGCAGATGAAGGTCAGTCCAGCGGCGGGGATTGTGACCTCTCCGGTGGAGGTGGTATGGGCAGCAGCCTCGATCTTCGTGCCGTCCGCGAAGGTGAGGTCATGGGGGGTTCCACCATCGTTCACAAGGGTGACGGCGTAGGTGCCCGCAGCGGCAACGTGGACCATCGGGGGGTCGAAGCCGAGGTCAAAGGCTCGAATCTTGATCGTTCCCACAGGGCCCGAGGGTCCGGCCGGCGACGCGGCCGGCGAGGCCTCCGCTCCCGAGGCGCCGGCCCGAGCGCCCAGGACCACGGCTGCCAGGAGCATGGCCATGACGAACATGGCGCCCCAGCCCGTGAGGGCGATCCAGAGTCCAAGCGTGCGAGGCATACGTTCTCCGTGTCAGGGAATGCTGTGGTCGTCCGGCAGCGTACGGGGAGAGTGACCAACGGCCATAGGGCCGAACGGCCCTGCGTTCGCGGGCCACGGGCCCCTACTCCGGTGAGTGCGATCCTCCCTATGGCCCCCGAGAAGAGTCCTCCTGGCACATGAGCGCAAGCCGGCGACGCCCATAGGCTGATGCCACAAGAACTCAAGTCAAAGGAAGGAACTCCATGACCTCCACCTTCTCGTCTGAGCAGGTCGCCAGTCTCGCCGCGCGCCTCAGGGTGACCGACGAGGTCGATCTCGAGCAGCTGCGCATCGGCATGCAGGTCGAGCTCGAGCACGGCCAAGGTGATCCGGTCACCAACGTGACCAATGGTGACCCGCTGCTCACCGCCAAGATTGCATTAGCGCACCTGCGCGAGCTGCCCGACTACTACACTCGACTGGCGGTCATGGAGGCGGCCGGCGCTGGGCGCAAGGTGCGGGTTCGCGACCTGATGAGCCTCGAACCGGTGACCGTTCGCAGCGACGCGCCACTCGTCGTCGCCGATCGACTGATGCGCGACTTTCGGGTGAGCGGCTTGCCGGTGGTGGACGCCGCCGGGGGATTAGTCGGCGTTCTAAGCCGCACCGATCTGATGGCCCTTGCCGGCGACCCGCGAGTCGATGTCTGGCAGGGCAGGTCGGTCGCCGCGACGATGACAGCACCGGGCCTGACCATCCAGGCCGATGCCCCGCTTACTGAGGCGGCCGCGCGGATGGAGGAGCATCGCGTCCACCGGCTCGTGGTGGTGGAAGCCGGCGCGGGCCGTCCGATCGGCATCCTTTCGACAACAGATCTGGTGCGCGCGGTTGCGGCTGGGTAGCGTCCCTCCGAGGATCAGCCATTGCGGTCTGCCGCGAGCTCCGTGTGAACCCTTAGAGCAGCTCGATGATCAGCTCCGTCGGCCCCCTCCCCGTAAACGAGGGCGGCGGCCGAGCTGGTGGGACAGATCGCGCGCCGGCTGCGCACTTGCGGAGGTCCGCACGAAAGGACCGTCGGCACCTCGAAAAAGGTCGCTTAACTCAGCCCGCCGCGGCGGTCGAGCGATAGATTGTGTCGAAGCAATCGCTCAATTCGGAGGTTGGCATGTCACTCACTGACCGAGAGCTCTGGGCCGTCATCCACGGCATGATCCTGGGCACGCTGTTCCTGCTTGCATTCAGCGGCGGGTTCGTGGGTATCTACAGCCTGCGTGAGCGGCTGCTAACCAGCGAGGGAGTGGCGGAGCGCCTGCCCCGCATGCTGATCGGAGGCTGGGTCATGGCAATCGTGGCCTGGCTGACCGTGATCACTGGGACCTGGATCGTCTACCCGTGGTATCGCGCGCCGCCACCTGAGGGCGCAACCGACCTCACGGCTTTCCCGCGTGCGCTTCTCCTCGCCGACCCGGCGAGATCGGCTTGGCACACCTTTGCCATGGAGTGGAAGGAGCACGTCGCCTGGATCGCGCCGATGCTGGCCACCTCAGTCGCCTTCGTGATCCTGTACTACGGCGTCCAGCTCGCGCGGCGCGGCGAGTGGCGCTGGCCGCTGCTGATCTACTTCAGCCTGGCCTTCGCGGCTGCTGGGATCGCCGGCGCGTTCGGCGCCTTTATCACCAAGGCCGCACCGATCTACTGAGAGGAAGCGCACCGACATGAACACCCAAGAGGCCGATTCCAAGTCAAACGGGCCGGCCGCGGCTGCATTCCTGGCCGCCGGCATCGGTGCGTTCGTGCTGGGACTGACGGTCACTCTCCACGAGGCCTTTCCGCCGGCGGAAGGTCAGACGGCGTTCTGGGATTTCGCCAAGAACTACGGTCTCGGCACCGGCGTCGGGCCACTGTCGGGCAAGGTGATAACGGGGACCCTTGCTTACATCATCAGCTTCGTTGGCCTGGGACTCGCCTGGCGAGGCCGAAACGTCAACCTGCGCGCGGTGTTGATCGCGAGCGCCGTCCTGCTGGCCCTTGGCTTCGCGCTGACATTCCCACCGATCTTTGCGGTATTCGCCCCCGAATGATCGTGTCCGCGCCGACTGCGCGGGTCCATAGGTCACGGCAGAGACGATCGGCCTCCGAGTTCGTGCCGGATGGCACGTTCCCGGTGACCGTGGCTCGACCCATGCTGGACCCATCCCGCGGGCGTCCCGCCCGCCGGGCACCGCACTAGGAGACAGGATGAAGACCCATACAGCCCTCGCGGGGCTCGTCGGATTGATGGCCTTGGCGACCGCATGCAGCGCAGCGTCGCAATCAGCGTCCACGCCGCCGGCTTCGACGCCATCAGCATCGACGCCATCAGCATCGAAGAACGCCATTACGGCCACGCTCAAGGAGTACTCGATCGAGCTGAGCGCGCCGACAGCTGCGCCGGGCTCAGTGACCTTCACAGTCACCAACTCCGGCACGATGGTCCACGAGTTTGTGATTCTGAAGACCGAAATCAAGGCGGCCGATCTTCCCCTCACCAACGGCGCGGTGACCGAAGACGATTACACGAAGATGGGCGAGGTAGCCGATCTGGAGCCGGCCGCATCGGGGACTGTGACAGCCACCTTGACGGCAGGGCATTACGCGATCATCTGCAACTTGCCAGGCCACGTCAGCCAGGGAATGGTGACCGACCTCACGGTGCAGTAGCGCCCGGTCGCGCTCGATGACGCAACGGGCGCCGGCTTTGCCGGCGCCCATTATCGTGAGCTGCTCCCCTATTCCGCCCAGACGACGAAGGTGAGGACCGCGGTGCCCCGACCGTCGGACTTCAGGAACAGCGAGTTCCGAGATCCCCGCGACCCACGGAGCTGCTGACCCCAATCGCTGCCGTTCAGAGTGGCGGCCGCCCCTCGACCAACGGTCGTGACGCTGTCGAAGTGCGCGTAGATGATGGCCAGCTCGTCGTAGTCGTGCTGGTTGGGATGCTCGTTGCTCGGCGGGCCTTTGGGGTTTCTGGTGTAGTCCATGCACGTGCCGAGGTTCCGGTTGCTGAAGTTCTCGTCCTGGTGATCGAGCCCGAAGGTATGCGCAATCTCCTGGCACATCACCAGCCGACGCCATGCGGGTGTGTTGTACGTCGGGGTGTTGAAGTAGGTGTCATTGAGCCTGACGGTGCCCTGGGTGATGTGTGTACCGCCCGTGATCCAGATCTGGGCCACACCGAGCCAGCCGGTCTTGCCATAGCTGGCGTTGCACACCTCGTCGCGGCCGCTCGTCGGGCGACAGGTCCGTGGCTTTGCGCCGCCGGCGACCACTCTGGTATCCAGCACTGACGACCGGGTCCAGTCCGATGATGCCGTTGCCAGGTACGGATCCCAGCCGCTCGAGACGTTGTCACCCAACCTGATGGTGAATGGGTTGCTGCTGCGTGCCCAGTGATAGCCGCCCCACGAGTGGTTGGCGCCCGCGATAGACGGAAACGCCGACAACAGAACGGAGACAAGAGCTATCGCAAGCCACCGGCGAGCGGATGGTCTGGGCATGGGGTGAGTCCTCCCTCGGTTGCGCTCGGATGAGCAGCGGAAACGGTCCTGCCATTATGCGTGGCCGGGTTGGTTCGGCGGGACGAATCGGTTCGCTTGGCGCTGGACGCAGCTGACGTCTCGTTTTCCCACCGATTGCGCCGCCCGCGCCTTCAGCGATCAGTGTTTAGTGCGGACCCGGCTGCCGTCGGCGCCAAGCTGAGGACGGCGAAGGCCCGGACCCAGTCGCCCTTGCTGGCGAGCCGCAGGCTGCCCAGGTCCTGCGACGTCACGAGATCTCGAACCGCGTCGTGTGTCGGCTCGTCCACGAGGATCTGGCCGGGACCGGCGGCTGCCTGCAGGTGGGCCGCGATATTCACCGAGTTGCCAACCACGCAGTAGTGCATGCGGTGCTCCGAGCCCACGTTGCCCGCGATGACCTCGCCGCTGGTGATACCGATCCCCGCCTGCAGTCGCACGCCCGGCATCGTCGGGATCTCCAGTCGTGTTACTGCGGCCTGCACCTCGAGCGCCGCTCGCACAGCGCGCTGCGGATCGTCGGGATGTTTCACCGGGGCGCCAAAGAACGCGAAGACGCCGTCACCGAGCAGGTCTGCGACGGTGCCGCCGTGCGCCTCCACGGGGTCGCTTACCACAGTGAGGTAGCGATTGAGGAGGTCCAGCGTCTCCTCCGGCGCGTGCTCGGCGGCCAGCGCCGTGTAACCGCGCACATCGGCGAACAACGTGGTGACGTGACGCCGATCGCCGCCCAGCGCGACCCGGAACGGATCACGGAGCACCTCGGCCGCGACGCTTTCGCTCACATACCGCCCGAGCAGATCCGCGAGCCGATCCTGAAGCGTCTTCGTCCGGAGTAGCGAGCGAACGCGCGCAGACAGCTCGCTCTCGTCGAATGGCTTCGACAGGAAGTCGTTGGCGCCGGCCTCCAGGCCGCGAACCTTGTCCTCGGTCCGGTTCAGCGCGGTGAGCAGCAGGATCGGCAGGCCAGCATGCTCGGGTTGGCTGCGCAGTCGCTGGCATACCTCGATGCCATCGAGCCGCGGCATCATCACGTCCAGGCAGACGAGATCAGGATGGTGCTCCGCGATTGCATCGAGCGCCGACGCACCATCATCGGCCTCGACCACGTCGTAACCGTGGTGCTTCAGGAGCTTGTTGAGGAGGGCGAGGTTGGCCGGCTCGTCGTCGACAGCGAGGATCAATGGGCGCTCGCGTCTCATTGCAAGTAGCCCTCCACCGTCTCCGCGAAGGTCGCGAAGTCGATCGGCTTGCTCATGTAGCCGTCGAATCCTCCCGCGAGCGCGCGCTCGCGATCACCGAGCATCGCGTCCGCGGTGAACGCGATGACGCGCAACCCTGCAGCGCGATCATCGGCCCGGATCTGGCGTAGCGCCTGCCAGCCATCCATGTCGGGGAGCCCCAGGTCCATGAGCACGAGATCGGGAAGCCGATCCCTCGCCATGGCGATGCCCGCAGCCGCGGTCTCCGTCGTCAGCACCTCGTGTCCGGCGGCGTGAAGCAGCTTCGTCGCCAGGGCGAGGTTCGCGGGTGTGTCCTCGACCAGGAGGATCGTGGCCATCAGCCGTGGACCGCAGGTGCAGCGCCGTGCTGTGCGAGCACCTCGAGCAGGGGGTCTTTGCGAATCGGCTTGTTGAGGTGTGCGTCCGCGAGCTCCGGCATGTCTGCTCGGTCGACCACGGAGATGACGATGACCGGGATCGCTCTGGTTGCCGGGTCATCCTTGAGCTCGCGCAGGATGTCATGGCCGTCGCGCACCGGCATCAGCACGTCGAGCAGGATGGCGGCGGGTCGCAGGCTCCGAGCCTCGCTCACGGCCATGCTGGGGCTGGTGGCGGCGACGACGCGATAGCCGTGACCCGCGAGCATCTTCTGAAGCAGCGGCGCGACCGATGGGTCGTCGTCCACGCTGAGCAGCACGCTCTCGCCGTCGCGGGCCTCGTCTGGCGTGGCGACGCCGTTGGGCGGGGTCCGGCAATCGAGTGGCAGCCTGAGGTGAAAGACGCTTCCTCGACCGAGCTCGCTCTCCAGGGTGATCTCGCCGCCCATCACCCGTGCGAGACGACGACTGATGGCGAGACCGAGCCCGGTGCCGGGCGACGATCCCTCGGCCTGGCGGAACTCCTCGAAGATCGCTTCGTGCTGCTCTGGTGCGATGCCGGGACCGGTGTCGCGCACCGCGACGTGGAACTCCGATTCGCTGGCGCCACCGGTTTCGACCTCCACCTCGCCCTCCAGCGTGAACTTCAGCGCGTTCCCGAACAGGTTGACCAGGATCTGGCGGACGCGCTGGCGGTCAAGGATCACTTCGGCGGGGGCGCCCGCATCGTGCGCGGTGAGACGGATCCCCTTCTGCACGGCCAGCGACCGGTGCTGAGCCACGACCGCCTCGACGAGCTCGCGCGGGTCGAATGGCTCGGGATCGACGGTGAGCTTGCCAGCCTCGATCTTCGAGAGGTCGAGGATCTCGTTGATCAGCCCCAGCAGATCTCGCCCACCGCGCTGGACCCACCCCAGCGAGGCCTGCTGATCATCGTTCAGGGGGCCGTCGACGCCGGCCAGGAGCGCATCGGTAAAGCCGAGGATGGCGTTCATGGGCGTACGCAGCTCGTGGCTTACGCTCGCCAGGAACCGCGACTTGGCCTCGCTCGCGCGCGCGAGCGAGGCATTCGTCAGGCTGAGCTGCTCCGCCAGCGCACGCTCCTCGTCGAAGAGCTTCGCCAGGCGCTCAGTTGTGACGTTCAGGTCTCGCGCCAGCTTCCCGAGCTCATCGCGGTTCGGCACCTGCACGCGCTGCGTGAAGTCCCCCGCCGTGATCGCCGCAAGCGCGCGTTCCATCTTTCGGACAGGCAGGATGAACGCCCACGAGAGCAGGTATCCGAGCGACATCGCCGCCAGCACACTCGCCGCGGAGAAGGCGAGCACCGTGGCCGTCAGGAGCGAGCGGTCTCCATCGAAGGCCGCCTGCGCCTGCGCCATCTGCTCCTGGGCCGATGCGATGAATGGATTCAACAGCCCTTCGAGGACATGGGAGTGGGAGTGCTCCTCGGCGATGTGCACGCGCTGCGCTTCCGCATAGTCACCGGCCTGGTAGAGAAGTAAAACAGTGGCGCTCGAAACTGCGAACGTGGAGTTCGCGGCTCGCAACTGCTGGAAGAACGCACGGTCGCCCGGGTCGGCCTGCTCCATGGCATCGAGCAGTTTGCCGAATTTTCCCTTGGCGACAGCGATCTCCCCGTTCCAGTCCTTGTCGGCCTCATGCGTCAAGAGGGCCATGGCTCGAAAGTGACTCTGTGCGGTGACGAGGTAGAGCATCTGCTGAGCGCGGCTTGCCTTCTCCTGGAGACGATCCAGCTCTCCCACCCGATCGCTCATCCGCCCGATGACCCCCAGGCTCAGGATGGCCATCCCCACGAGGAGCAGGGCCCCGATGAGGAATCCGAAGAGCAGCTTGCGATGGACGCTGATGTTGAGGCGGGCCACCGCATCGACGAGCGGACGCAGCCGCCCTGTGAAGCGTGGCAGCTTCGGCTCTCCGAGGGTCGTCCCCGGAGTGCGATTTCGCGACATCGTCGGCCCTTCTTATCCGCGACACCCTCGAGACCGCGATTCGTCGATCGGGCCTTCGGCGACGGCCGGATCTTCAGGCGGTCGTCGAGCACGGAACCTGCGGTTAGGTTCAGAAGTTAGCACGCGTTTGGAAGGTCCGCAGCAACGCGTGCATCCAAATCGAACGCTAGTCGGAAAACCGGAAGCTGTCGCCGAACCGCTGGTTGATCGGCCGCGTATCGGCAAGGGGGTCCAGGGTGCTGATCAAGACGATCGCGTAGTCCCGCCCCGCTGCTACCGCCAGTCGCTGACAGGCGGGCTGCTCGGGCCTCGAGGTAGCGCTGTTCGGGAGACTCCTTGTTCGCCGCGCAGCATGGTTGGTGTGGAGCAGCAACACGTACTTCATGTCATTCTCCTGACTTGGTCGCGGCGCCTGGAAACCGCACCGCTCATGGAGAGATCGGATCCGGCGGCCGAATCTCGACATCCGGCACGAAGCGCAGCCAACCCGCCGCACGGACATATCGGTCGACCCAAGCCAATGTCGAGAACGCGACAACCGCTCCGATCTTTCGGCAGCGCTTGACATCGGCGGCTGGACCACTTGTCATGGCGAAGCGCGGGAGAGGATCGACGGTAGATGACTGAGTTGACTGCGGATCGCCCGCCGGCGGCATCGGCGATCGGGGCGAAGGAGCTCATGCCGCAGCTCGAGCGGCATCGGGTCGAGCTGACCGCGTACTGCTACCGGATGCTCGGATCCGCGTTCGAGGCGGAAGACGCTGTCCAGGAGACTCTCGTCCGCGCCTGGCGCGGGTTGGAGCAGTTCGAGGGCCGATCCGCCCTTCGCTCGTGGCTGTATCGCATCGCGACCAACGTATGCCTCAGCATGCTGGGCGCGAGCCAGCGGCGCGCCCGCCCGATGGACCTCGCGTCCGCGTCGACCGCGGACAGGCCCCTGCCTCCTCCGCTCGCTGAGGCCACCTGGATCGAGCCGATCCCGGATGCCCGCGTCGTCACGGTGGGGGGCGACCCTGCCGACCTGGCGGTCACGCGGGAATCGGTCCGTCTGGCGTTCGTGGCCGCGCTCCAGCACCTGCCGCCGCGGCAGCGGGCGGTGCTCATCTTGCGGGAGGTCCTTCGCTGGAAGGCGGACGAGGTCGCGGAGCTGCTCGATTCGACCGTCGCATCGGTCAACAGCGCGCTGCAACGGGCTCGGTCGACGCTCGCCGCTGGCAAGGTCAGCGCGAGCGAACCGCCGGCGCGGATGGATCACGCGCAGCAGGCCTTGCTGGCACGCTACGTTGACGCCTTCGAACGCTATGACATGGACTCGCTCACCGCCCTGCTCCGCCATGACGCCACGTGGTCGATGCCGCCATACGACCTGTGGCTCCAGACGCACCTCGACATCCGCAAATGGTGCCTTGGCCCGGGCATCGGCTGCCGGGGCTCGCGCCTGGTCCCGACCATGGCAAACGGCTCGCGTGCCTTTGGCCAGTTCAAGCCCGCTCTCGACGACGGCTACGAGCCGTGGTCGCTCCAGGTGCTGGAGATCTCAGGCGATCGGATCAGCGGGATCACGTTCTTCCTCGACACCGCGCGGTTCTTCCCAATGTTCGGTCTTCCGCCGCGCCTCGCGGCGTAGCGGCGGGCACGCCCCCACGACGTCGCACAGGCCCACCAGGGCGAGCGTGTCGTGCAGCTCCGCTGAGGCGTTGCGAACCCGGATCCGGCCCCCCAGCCGGCGAGCGGTGAGCTGGAGCCTGGCTAGCAGGCCGACCGTGCCAAGATGACTGTCCAGGAGCCCGCCTACGTCGCAGACGACCTGGTCGGCGTCCCCGTCTACGACCAGGACGCGGACAAGATCACACAGCCCGAGCACGTCGGTGCGGTCGATCGGTCCGTCAATGACGAAGGCTGGCGGCGCTGCCATGAGACGAGTGGCCTGGTCCTCCTTTCGCAGCTCTACCTTCGGACCGATCGGCGGACCGAAACTGAGCGGCGGCGTTCGTTGAGTTTGTCTCGCCCCACGAGTCAACTCACCATCGAAGCCAAGCTCCATGGCGCTTCTCTCGCCCCCTGAGCCGATTCACAACGGAAACGCGCTCCCACCCTGGTTCCTTCGGGCGTTGTCTCGCCCCACGAGACAATGACCAACACGTCGCGCCCTTCAAGGCGGCCGATGACTCTCGCTCGCCGCCTGGGTCTAATCGTTCGAACCGAACCGTAGGAGTCAGCCTTGTCGGTCTCGCCATCGTCAACGTTCATCCCGATCCCAGGCTCGGCAACTCCCTCAAGGAGCGGCTGATCGCACTGATGACGCCGCCTGTGACGAGGCGCGCACCGTCTTCGAGGGTGACGTCGATCGCCGCCCGGCGGCCATAGCCGGCATCATGGGGAGGTATGGCGTGCCTTGCCGAGCTGATCCCGTACGCGCAGCGGGCAACCCTCGAGGGTCAGTCACACGACGTGGACCCGGCAGCGCTCGCACC
>JALYSK010000113.1 GCA_030854805.1 Chloroflexota bacterium
CGCCAGCGCCGCCCGCTCGACGACGATCGGTCCCGCCGCGTCGCGCGACAGCAGGTACGCCTCGGCAGCGCCGGCGCGAGCCACGGCGACCGCGCAGTCAGGCTCGGCCGCCAGCCACGCCTGCAGACTCGGAACGCCGACAATCGGCAGCTTGAGAGCGAACGCGATCCCCTTGGCCACGCTGAGGCCGACGCGCAGGCCGGTGAACGACCCGGGACCGAGTCCGACGGCGACGGCTCGGGAGTCGCCAAGCGCGAGCCCCCCGCGGCGCAGCAGCTCGAGCAGGCGGGGCAGCAGCTCGTGCGCCTGGCGATGATCGCTTGACCAAGCATCGCTGCTCAGCGTCGCCCCGTCCGGCCCGGCAACGGCGACCGATAGATCCGCAGAGGCGCTTTCGATGGCCAGGATCATTCGGCGAGTGCCGCTGCCAGTCGGGCGTGGGCCGATCCACGCGCCCGCCATCGCACTGTGCGGTCGTCGCCGCCGCCGAGGATCGGGGTGAGGCTGATCTCGAGCCGATCGGCGGGCAGCCAGCCATCGAGCCGATCAGCCCACTCGACGACGCTCACGCCCGCCGCCTGGCGGTCGTCGAAGAGCCCGGCGGCGAGCGCCTCCTCGGGATCATCGAGGCGGTACGCGTCGATGTGAAAGAGGCGGAGCCGGCCGTCGTGCTCGTTCATGAGCACGAAGGTCGGGCTGTTCACGACGCTGCGAATGCCGAGCCCCTCGGCGACGCCCTTCGCAAGCTCGGTCTTCCCGGCCCCCAGCGGCCCTACCAGGCAGATCATGCTGCCCGGCTCCGCCGCCGCGCCGATGGCGCGACCGATCGCGCGGGTGCGCTCCGGCGCGCCGCTGGCAAGCGTGCCCGAGAGCTCTGCATCTGGCCGGCGATCCATGGCGAAAAGTATACGGAGCGGCGGGTCAGTCGCCGGGGCGCGCCTCGGTTGCTTCGGTCGCCTCGAGGTTGGCGAGTGGCACCGGGCTGGT
Source organism: Chloroflexota bacterium (assembly GCA_030854805.1). Next base: position 988 of record JALYSK010000113.1, read on the forward strand.
GCGGCCGTCCTCGAATCGGACCAGCGCGGTTCGCGCCGGAATCCCCGAGGCGGTCATGTGCATCCCCTCGATGAAGCCAACCAGCTCGCCGCCCCGGCCCTGGATGGGACGGCGGTGCGCGACCACGCGATCGCCGAGCATCGGCATGGTGCGCCGCGCCGGCGGCGGCGCGGCATCGTAGACGTAGAGGCGATGCTCGGACCCGAAGAGGCTCGCCATGTGCCCGGCGTGACGTTCGAACCAGGCAAAGAGCCCGGCGTCGAGCCCGACCTTGCCGAACCCTTCCACCAGGAGCAGCCCGAAGGAGCCCGCAAGACCGCCCACCTCACGACGACGGCGCTGTATCGCCTCGAAGTCGCGCAGCTCCTTGTCCAGGACCCCGCCGAGAACGATGCCCGCCACTCCCATCGCGCGCGCTCGCGTCAGGGTCTCAGCCGAGGCGCGTGAACCGCCGACCACGATCTTGCCGGTCGAAGCGACGTCGATCGCGGTGGCACGGAGCTCGTCGCCGGGACCTTCCACCGAGACCACGAGCTCGCCATGGACCGCCTCGCCCATGCCGCCGACTCCGTCGAGCGCAGCACCGGGCACCTCGATCACGATCGCCGTCGGGTCGACGCCACTCACCCGCCCACTGACGTGGGCCAGGATCGGCTCCTCGGGGCCGAGCGGTGAGATGATCGCGTTCCCGTCAGTGCGGCTGTAGGCGAGAAGCAGACCTGCGACCGGGCTGAGCACCTGCCGGCCGTCGGACGCCTGCGCGATCGGCTCGCCCGCCTCAACGAACGAACCGGGGGGACGGAGCAGGAGCCCGGCGGCGACATCAGGGCGCCGGCGCAGCGGCCCGGCCACCGGCACGATCTGGGGGTCGAGCGGGGTGCGCCGGCGCGCCAGCTCCTGGTCGGGGCGCACCTCGTCGCCCACAGCCACCGAGAGACGGCTCCCCTGTGAGATCGGGATCCGGTGCGTGACGCTCATCGCGCCCTCGGGGCGGGCTGCGGCGGCTCACGAAGCATCGCGTCGCGCCAGGCCGAGAGGACCGCACGCCGGTCCTCTGCTCGCCGCGGCAGGCTGGTCGGCACACCACGGGCGTCGAGGATCACGCCGACCGCACCGCCGCTCACCTCCGCCCACGCTCGCCGGCTGCGCCGCGCCGCGCCCAGCGAAGCGCCCTCCCCCAGGCTGATCTCCATCTCCGCAAACTGGCCCGCGCCGAGCGGGATGATCTGCAGTTGTCCGCTGCGCACCTCGATCGGCCCGATCGAGGGCCAGCCCGAGCGATGCAGGGTGACACGCATCGCGACATGCCCAGCGCGGCCGTCGCGGCAGATGACGGCGGTCCCGAGCGGCATCAGCAGGTCTTCGCGCAGCGCGGCCATCCCCTCGCCGATCTCGCCATCATCCAGGGAGCCGAGCGGTCCGAGGAGCGCCCCACCGTCGATCGCCAGCGCCGTCACGCCCACCGGGCGGACCCCGTCGATCAGCATCTGGGCTGCCATGGCTGGACGGGGCGCCGCCGCGATCACCCGACCCGCTCCGATCAGCAGGTCGATTCCCTCGGCTCGCAGGTCCTCGGATACGACGCTGGCCAGCTGGTGTCGCGCCGCGGCCTGCAGCACCGCGAGGTCGTCCTCGGTCTGCGGAAGCGTTGCGGGACGAGCTCCGACGTTCTGAAGCGTATCGGCGACGGTCGGCTCATCGATCGGCTCCGGCATGCCGCGGGTGACGCGATTCGGCCCACCCGGCGCGGTGAGCGAAGGGGCGGTCAGGCCGCCCCGGGCGAAGACCCGGCTCTCAGCATCTCCGCGGCCGTCCGCCAGCACGATGGTGGCGAAGCGCATCCCGAGGTCGATCCCCATGATCCGCAGCTCCGTCTCCCGGCTCAGCTGCGAGAGAGCGCGGCGGAAGCCGACGGGCGACAGGTGTCGAGCGCTCTCCGGCTCGACAGTCCGGCTGAGCAGCTGCTCGAGGTACGTGCGCAGCGGAGCCGGATCCTCGCGCTCGGGGGTCGGCCGCGGGTTGGCCACCGGAGTCACGGCGCCAGGCTCGAAGAGCCCGGCCACGTCATCGTTGAGCCGACTCGAGCCTGCCCAGATCACCGGTCCGCCTCGATCCCCGCGCGCAGCCGCAACCAACGCCGCCATCTCGAGCGCCTGGTCTGAGCGGCCGCTCTCGAAGCCTCCCGCGACAAGCCAGGCGTCGACCTCCGCCGCCTGCAGGGCCACCAGCCGGTCGGTCAGCGGTCGGCCATCGTCCGCGGTGGCGCTCTCGACGACCAACCAGCCCGCCGATTCAGCTGCCCGCCGAGCCGCGGTACCCGAGACCTCGCGCGAGACCGCGGCGATCCCCAGGCGGGCTGGCCGACCCGAGGTGTGGCATTCGATCCGCGGCGCAGCGGCGATCAGCCGCTCGAGATCGCGCGCAAGTCGCGGATCGGCGCTCGGCCGGAGGGCGGAGGCGAGCTGCGCCACCAGCTCGGAATCACCCCACCCGGTCGGCTGGGCGTGGTGGCCAACGATGCGCCAGGCGCCGCGGACGCGTGCGATCAGGGTCCCCTTGGTCCAGGCCGAGCCGACGTCGACAAGCAGGGCCAGCTCGGAGCCGACCGACATCATCGGCCGATTCCGATCCAGTCGAAGACCAGAAAGCCGATCCGATCGACCAGCAGCGCAAGCCGGCTGACCAGCAGATAGCCGATCCATGCCCCCAGTCCGCCGATGAGCAACCAGCGGCCCGCCGCGGCCGCGCCCACCGCCAGGCGTCGGCGCGGCGCGCCGTGGAGGAAGCTGACGAGCACGAGTGCGCTGATGAGGAGAGCGATGAGACCGTTGACGACGGTGGCAGTTCCCCCAGGGGCAACGATTCCTGCCGCGAGCTGCGGCAGAACCGTCCCGACGACAGCCCCGCCCAGGGCGAAGGCAGCGATCCCGCCAATCAGCATCGCGACCGGCACGCCGCCCAGGCGCCGGGGGAGATGGCCGGCGCCCGCCATGGCGACCACGAGCGGCACGGCAAGCCAGAGCGCGGGGCGGGCGCCGGCCTCGTTCAGCAACGGGTCGACCAGCCGCGGAACGAGCACCTCGCGCACGGCCAGGACCATCAGGTAGCCGGTCGCCAGCCCGGCAAGCAGGTATTGAGCCAGGGCGAAGATGCGTCGCTCCCCGAGGAGGCGGCCAAAGACGACAACGGTGACCAGCGCGGCAACCCAGGCTCCGGCCGCACCAGCCGCGTCTGCCGCGAAGAGGCCGTTCACCAGCGTTCCCGGCCACTCACCGCGCGACGCACCCGAGCCTGGATGCCGCGGCTGCCAGCCTGCAGCAGGACGATCAGGGCGGCCAGCATCCCGACCAGGATGGCGAGGGACCCGGGCGGGCGATGTGCGGCGGGCGACTCCGCGCTCGAGGCGTACGCGGCATCGTCGCGCAGCGTGCCGAGCAGGGCGGCCAGCTGGCCGGTGGCCAGGTACGGCTCAAGCTCCGGCCGCAGACTGGTCGGCGACACCGCCACGAGTGGGAGGCCGCGGACGCGCGTGCCGATCTGCTCGACCCAGCTGCGCGGCCCAACATCTCCTCCGGCGATGATCAGCGCCAGGTCGAATGCTTGCAGCCCGCCGCCCCGGGCACGTAGCGCATCAGCCAGCGGGCCGCTCGCGGCGCCCGGCACGATGGAAGCTACCGAGGTGACGAGACCCGCCTCGGCTCCGGTGCGGAAGCCGAGGTCGAGCAGCCGGCTCGCGGGCGCTCCGGTGCCGAGCAGGCGCTCAAGCTCTGCCAGCGCCAGCGCACGACCCTCTGGCGTGTAGCTGACGACCGCCAGGCCGGACCCGTGGGCCAGGAGGTCGTCAAGCACGGACCGCACGGCAAAACGGATCTCCGGATAGGTCCCGATGTCGGGGTCGAAGGCCACGAGCACGGTCGCGTCGCGGGGGATCCTGGCGATTACCGACCGAAGCTGGCTCGCCGCGGTTCGGTCCGGGTTGGCGAGCGGCAGGCCGCCGGGACTGCCGATCAGCAGAGCGACGACGAGGGCGGCGAGCAGAGCGATCGCGGCAAGGCCGGCACGCGACCGGCTCGGTCGAGGTCGCGCATCAGTCATCGACCGCGTCCATCCCGAAGATCAGCTTCGCGGCCGCGGCGGCGGTCAGGATCGCGATCCCAAGTAGCAGCCCACGAAAGACCGCGCCCACCGGGACCGCCAGCAGCCAGCCACCGACGCCCTCCAGGGCATCTCCCAGAGCGCCGCCGAAAGGGAGGAGCAGGATCAGCACGGCGGTCGCGGCCGCAAGCATGATCCCGGTCTCGCGTCCGCGGAGGAGCAACCCGCGTCGCGTTGCCGCGAGCGTGTAAAAGAAGAGCAGCGCGAAGAGTGATGCGATCAGCGGCACCAGCAGCGCGGCCACAAGCCAGCGCGTGACGGGATCGCCCGCACCGGCCGAACCGGGTCTGAAGCCGGCGACCAGCACCACGGCCAGGCCGACCAGGAGAGCCACCGAGCCGGCGCGGTTGCCAGTGCCGTGCAGCAGGTCGCTGCCGTGTCGAGCCACCAGCGAGATGGTGCCCGTAATCGCCGCCGCGGCCGCCAGCAGCACGAGCACCTCCGACAACGCGCCGGCAACGCTGGCGAGGGACGGATTGACGACGACGTAGTCGGCCAGGAGGAGAAGACCTACGACGGTGACAATCGGCGGCCAGGCCAGACGTCGCGGCATCGCTCAGGAGGCGCCGAGAAGCGAAGGCCCGATCTGGGCTGCGCCGGCAAGCGCGAGCAGTGAACCAATGATCAAGACCGCGAGAGCGATCCAGATGAGGCGATTAGCCGCGAGCACCATGGTGCGCTCAAAGCCGCTGGCGCGCAGATCGGCCGGCGCCTGGTAAAGCTGCGGCCCGATCAGCACCCCTTCGCCCTCGAGCAGCAGCGAGGTTGCCTGCCCGGCGGTCGCGGTCCCGACGCTCGACGCGGCGGATCCCGAGGCCAGGCCGTCCAGCAGAAGGAGCCCCTCCTCGTCGAGGCTGCCGGCGACGAACGCGGCGCCGGCTTCGCCGCTGGCGAGGGCGCGTCCCGCCGCGGCCGCGCGCCCCTCGCCCAGGTATTCAACACGTGACCGCCCGGTGCGCTCGACCGTCGAGGTTCGACGATGCGACTCCGCCACCATCTCGGCGGCGATGATTTCAGCCACCGGGTCGTTGGTCGACACGGCGAGAGGAACGCCGCCCCGCGACGCGGCCCGCGCCACATGGCTCAGGATCGGCAGGCCACCAAGGGTCTGCATGCGACCGATCGCTGACGCCGAGCGCGCCACCCCGGCGGTGCCGATCGAGAAGAGAACCGCTGAGCCTGCCTCCGCCGCGAGCGCCATAGAACGCGGCACCGCGGCCAGACCGCCGAGGTCGCGCGTCGTCCAGCGCGTCGCGGGCCGGGCGACGAGCTGGAGCAGCACCAGCATGACGCTCAGGACGGCCAGTGTCGGGAGCACGCCGAGCCGCAGCGATGAGGCGGAGAGGAGCTCGCCCACGAGGCTGACGAGGCGGCCGATCAGCTCTCCGAGGTTGGGCATCTACCCGTCCAGTTCCGCGGCGAGCCGGTCGAGCCCATCCTCGCTTTCGAGCAGCGCGACGAACTCACGGCCGCGCCGGCCGGCGACGCCAAAGAGCAGCGGGCCGAGAA
>JALYSK010000119.1 GCA_030854805.1 Chloroflexota bacterium
ACTACGTCCAGCAACAACTGCGCAGCGCGAAGTTCAAAGCGATCCTTTCGCCGTGGACCGGCCAATCCTTCGGCCACGCCATCGCCGTCACCTCATGGAACTGGCTCCTGTACCTGGACAACGCCGACATCAATCAGGTGCGGGCCTTCCTGGACGACCACTACGGCCAGGCGCCGGAGCCACTCGGCGGACCTGCCCAGCCGGCCGGCTAGGCCGGTTGACCCACCCGGTCGCCTTCCGGCATCATCCTCGATGGGCGGCTAGCTCAACGGCAGAGCAAGTGACTCTTAATCACTAGGTTCAGGGTTCGAATCCCTGGCCGCTCACCAACAACCTGAGCACGAAAAGGCCCCTCCGGTGTTGGACCGAGGGGCCTTTGTCCTGGGGCCGTACCACCCGCCGTACGGGTGCTCGGGGTCGTTGCCTGGCTGGTGTGGGGACTCATCGCAGCGGCGGGTTCCGATGTGGCCCTGAACTGCTCAAGAACGTCGTGGACGCAACCATCTGGGATCCCAAGACCTGACCGCCTCGCCCACTACCCGCCTCCACATGCGAGGGGGATCCCATCCCTCCGCCCCCATTTTGATGGACGACCCGGCAGCACACTGGCGCGGGCCAAGTGCGCATTCGGACCACACGGACGCCCGCCCAGAACCTACGACTCGGAGCGGATCTGCGCGTCGACCTGCGTGGGCCGCGCACCACGCCCACCAGCCGCCACGCGGGCGGCAGGGTGGCCATCGCGGCGATCCAGGAGTACGTCAGGCCGGCTTTGGGCATGGACGAGGTCGTCGTGCCCCTTTAGGGTGAGGGCGAGGGTGACGCCGATCGCACGTGGGCTATGGCGGCGATCTCGATCGGGGCATCGAACCCTAGCCGAACGATCTCGACCGTGGTCCGCGGCGGCGTGCCGTACTCTCCGATGCGACCACGATAGATCGTATCGAACGTCTCCCAGTTGTCCCAGTCCGTGAGATAGACGTTCACCTTCAGGAGCGTATCGAACCCCGCCCCCGATGCGGCAAGGGCTGCCTCGAGCCTATCGAGCGCGTCCTCCACGTCCGCCCCGAAGTCATCGCCCGGGGCGTCCCCCAAGAAGCCCGCAGTGAAGACCAGATCACCGAAACGAGACGCCTCCGCGAGGCTGTCGCCCGGGTTGATCAGTTCGCGGGCTGCAGCAGTGGGTGTCGCGGTGGGTTGCGAGCCCGCGGCACAGGAGATCAGGAGGAGCGCAGCCAGTGGGATCTCAGCGTACCGGATCAACGTTCGGCCCATGGTCAGCACTCCGCTCGGCGCTAGTTCTTCGGTTCGTCTCGACCATATCCCCTGCCTCCGCCTTGGCTGTCTGGTCGCCGACCCAATGCCCGAAAGCGGGGCGACCGATGAGTGAGCCGCCACCGCTGACACAACGAGCGAGCGGCTGGCCCTGGGCTACGTCCCCCGCGGTCGGTATTCGGGCGGTGCCGACGCCGACGGGGCGTCTGTGGCCATGGCGGACCGCCCCGCTCCTCGCTCAGCCGCCGCGTACTGTCGTGCGTCCATCCAGGCGATGACCTCCTGATCGAGGTCACTCTGGCGCAGTCCCAGCTCGTCAGGCTCGATCATCCGGCGTTGCTCGGCGGTGAGCCGCTTGACGCGCTTGCCGGCCCGCGCGCGTCGGTACTGCGCATCCAGTGCCGTAGAGACAGCCCTTCCCACCATGCGCCCGGAGCCCAGAAGATCGCCGTCGGCGAAACGTTGGCCGGCCCGGGCGTAGGCGAGCACCCGCGCCTCGAAATTCAGGTAGGTATGCAGCGCTTTGGCATCTCCGATGAGGGCGAGATCGGACCTCGGGTAGGCGTCGTGCGGTAGAAGCGACTCAAGGTCTTCGACCCGCTCGCGTGCCGCGGTGCGCACGAGGTACCGGATCCGGGCGGCCGCGTCGCGCTTCGTCTGGTCAATCGCCTCGAGCAGGTCGCGGCGATCCGCGTCGCGCTCACGCTGCCGCCGATTGGCCCAAACGGCCCACCAGGCCACGATGGCGCCGATCAGCGCGGGGGCGAGCGCAGTCACCAGCAGAAAACGCGTGGCCTGGTCCATCGACCCGAAGTCTACGACTGACCGTCACCCGTCAAGCGGACGGCCGCACCCTGCCGACGGGACGAGTGTGGGCTCCGATCTCCGAGGCCGCTCCCCGCGCACGATCGCCTGGTCAGTCGGTCACTTCGGCTGGGGCAGTTTCGTCCGCGCCGATTACCTGGTCGGCGAGCATCGGATGAGTGACGAAGGCCGCGATTGGCCGATGGCAGCTGACGTGGGGTTGCCTTCCTCGCCTGTGGGCTCGGCGCCTGGCGGTCGGGCCTCGACCTGATGACCGACGAGGACCTCGACACCATCGGCCGCCGCGCCTATCCGGGCGGACTCGATCCCGCACTGCCGCTGCTGGATATCGTCTGGTGGGTCAACAAGGAGCTCCTCGAGCACGCGGCCGAGATCTGGTACGTGCGGGACCTGTATGCGGCCAGCCAGTGATCCTGCCGTGGTAGCCTGACGGCCGTTCGGCGGGAGGCAGCGGTCCGGCATCGGCCTCAGCCAAACCAGCCTGCAGGAGGCCGTCGTGCCCTCAGTACCGATCGAGCGACACGCGCTGCCAAACGGTCTGCGCATCGTCCTTTCGCAGGACGACCGCGCCCCCATCGTGGCGGTCAACCTGTGGTACGACGTCGGCAGCAAGCACGAAAATGCCGGCAAGACCGGCTTCGCGCACCTCTTCGAGCACATGATGTTTCAGGGGTCGCTGCACGTCGAGAAGGGCGAGCACATGTCGCTGGTGCAGGGCTCCGGCGGCACCCTCAACGCCTCGACGTGGCTCGACCGCACCAACTACTACGAGACGCTGCCCAGCCACGAGCTGGAGCTTGCCCTCTGGCTGGAGGCGGACCGGATGGCGAGCCTGCTGCCGGCGATGACGCAGGAGAAGCTGGATAACCAGCGCGACGTGGTCAAGAACGAGCGCCGCTGGTCGGTCGACAACCAGCCGTACGGCGACTGGGACGAGCGGATGCAGGCGCTAGTCTTCCCGGAGACCCATCCCTATCACCACCCGACCATCGGGTCGATGGAGGATCTGGGTGCCGCGTCGCTCGATGACGTGCGCACCTTCTTCGCGACCTGGTACGCGCCCAACAACGCGGTCCTCACCATCGCGGGCGACTTCGAGCCATCGGCGGCACTCTCCATGGTCGAGCGCCACTTCGGGGGAATCCCGGCCAACCGCGACCTCCCCGGCCGCCCCGCCGCCGAGGTGGCGTCGAGGATCGGCGAAGAGGTACGCGTGACGGTCCCCGACCGGGTCCCGCTGCCCCGCATCTATCTCGCCCATCGGTCCCCCGTCTTCGGCACCGATGCTTTCGATGCCCTCGAAGTCGCGGCCGACCTCCTCGGGCTGGGGCGCGCATCTCGCCTGTACAGCTCGCTGGTGCGCGAGCAGCGCCTCGCCCAGGATGTGAGCGTCTTTCTGTTTCCGATCATCGGGGGCGCCTCGATCTTCGCTTTGTGGACGACGGCGCGCCCGGGCGGCGACGCGGCGCAGCTGGAGGCGGCGCTGCTGGCGGAGATCGACCGACTGGCGAGCGAAGGTCCGAGCGGGGAGGAGCTCGAGCGTGTCCGCAACTTGCACACCTCACAGATCGAGTCGAGCCTCGAACGTGTTGCCGAGCGCGCGGATCGCGTCTCCATGTACGCGTGCCTGTTTGACGATCCGCAGCGAATCAACAGCGAGGTGGCGCGCTACCGCGCCGTCGACGCAGCGCGCGTCCGTGCCGCCATGGCGGACGCCCTCCGCGCGGACAACCGCGTGGTGCTGACGTATCTCCCGCAGGTCGGGGAGGCGAATCCGGCAGATGGCGAGGAGGCCGCATGACGCAGAGCGCGGTGCGGCCCGTTCCCGGCGCACCGCGCGCCTATCACTTCCCGCAGTTCGCGCGACATGCCCTCGACAACGGGTTGACCGTCTGGCTAGTGCCCCTCGCCGGCCGCGCGCTGGTCAACGTGCACCTCGTCCTCGATGGGGGCGCGGCGGCCGAGGATGAGAAGAACGCCGGCATTGCGTCGCTCACGGCCCAGCTGCTGGTGACCGGGACGAGGCGTCTGGATGCCACGCAGTTCGCCGAAGCGACCGAGCGCCTGGGCCTCGAGTTTGGCAGCGAGTCGAGCTGGGACAGCGCGCGCGCATCCTTCGGGGCGCTGAGCGAGCAGCTCGAGCCGGCTCTCGCACTGCTTGCCGAGATGATTCGCGAGCCGCGGCTCGAGGAGCGGGAGTTCGAACGGCTCAAGGCCGAACGGCTCGCGGACATCATGCAGGCCCGCGCGGACCCGGGCCGACTGGCCGACGAGATGTTCCTTCGGTCGCTCTACGCTGATGGCGTCCCCTACCGTCGGCCGGCGGCCGGTGGTCCGGAGACGGTCGCCACGTTGACGGTCGATGACGCGCGCGGTCATCACGGGACGCACTACGCCCCGGGTAGTGCGCACCTGATCATCGCCGGCGCATTCGAGCCTGGCGCGGCATTACGAGCGGCGAGCGAGCAGCTCGGCGAATGGGCGGGAAACGGGCCGGGCCACCGCGAGGTGGAGCCGACCAGCGGCGGCGCCCGACGCGTGGTGGTCGTCGACCGACCGGGATCGGTTCAGAGCGAGCTGCGCGTCGGACAGGTCGGGATCGACCGCCACGACCCGCGATTCTTCCGCGCCCTGGTGATGGCGACCATCTTGGGCGGGATGTTCTGGTCGCGCCTCAACCGCCGTCTGCGCGAGGAGCTGGGCTACACGTACGGAGCGCGCGCCGGCTTCGACCCGCGGCGCAGCGCGGGCCCATTCGTGGCGGGTGCCGCGGTGCAGACCGAGGTGACGGTACCGGCCATCCGCGAGCTGCTCGGTCTGCTCGACCGGTTGCGCGAGGCGCCACCCGAGGAGCGGGAGCTGCGCGAGGCGAAAGACTTCCTGGTCGGGGTCTTCCCACTCCGCTTCGAGACGACCGGCGGAGTGGCCAGCGCCATCGAGCCGCTCGCCGTCTACGGCCTCGCCGACGACTATTGGCAGACCTATCGCGGACACATCGAGGCGGTCTCGGGCGACGACGTCCAGCGGGCCGCCGCGGAGCTGATCCGGCCTGAGCAGCTCGTCATCCTGCTGAGCGGGGACGCGGCGCGCCTCCGGGATGAGCTGGGCGAGGCAGGCTTCGGTCCGGTCGAGGTGGTCAGCCCGGACTGAGCCGGTCACCGGCGCGCGGCCAGCGGAGCGTGAAGATCGCCCTGGGCTGGCGCTGCTCCAACTCGACCGATCCCCCCTGCGCCTGCATGGTCGCGGCGACCAGGTAGAGGCCCAGCCCGAGGCCGCGACCCGCCGCCACGCGATCGCGGAAGAGGCGATCCGCGACCTCGTTCGCGACTCCGGGGCCGTCATCGATGACGCGCAGCGTCACATGGTCTCCTTCGAGCACCTCGACACGTATCCCGCCGCCCGGATCCGAATATCGGTCAGCGTTGATCAGGAGGTTCGTGATCGCCTGCTCCGAGAGGTAGCGATCACCCATGATCTCGACCTGCCCGGGGCCACGCAGGTCGACGGCGCGTTGCGAGCCGCGCGCGCGTAGGCGCTCGACCGCCGCGGCCAGGGCGGAGCCGATCTCGAACTGCTCCCGCTGGACCTCGATTCCGCCGGAATCGGCTCGCGAGTAGAGCTCGAGCCGCTCCAGGATGCCGATTGCGGCGTCAACCGATTCGAGCCCGCGGCGCGCGTGCGTCTTCGACTTGGCCGGCAGATCGCTCTCGCGCAGGGTCAGCTCCAGGCGTGTCTTGGCCACCGCCAGCGGGTTGCGCAGCTCATGCGCAACGAAGCTCGCGAAACGCGAGAGACGACGGCGCTCGTCCTCCTCCTTGCCGATATCGCGCAGCAGCAGCACGCAGCCGCCGCCAGCGATGGGCGTGCCCTCCACGTCGACGATCAGGTCGCGGTCGGACATCGGCAGGCGAACGGTCAGCCGGCGTCGGTAGGTCTCGTGCTGGGCACGAACCTGCGGCCACTCTGCGCGGGGAAGCGGGTTGCCACGATCGTCGCGAGGCTCCACAGAGCGCCCCCACTCGTCGATGGGGCGCTCGAAGAAGCTGCGCCCGAAGACGCGCAGGGCGGCGCGGTTGCCGTACGTGCCGCGCAGCTCACCGTCGTACACGATCAGCGGCTCAGGGATCGCTTCGGCAACCTTCTCCAGCCGGGTGCGCTCCTGCTCCGCGCGTGCCAGCGCCCGGTCTCCGGCGGCCCGGGCTGCACGCAGTGCCTCCCGTTCCGCGTTCGCCTCCAGCTGCGCGGCCGTGCTGCGGTCGTGCGCGTCGCCGGCAATTCGTCGCTCCTGCTCCACCCGCTGAGCAAGAAGGATGAGGAGCGGCGAGCCGACGATGAAGAGCGCGAACCGGATCGAGTCGACCCAACCCATGGGTTGCTCCAACCCGAGCTCGCCGAGAATGATCAGGATCACGGCACCGACGACGTACGCGTAGAAGGCGGCCGTGGCGCCCAGCCCAAGCCCCGCCCCCGCAATCGCGAGCACCGGCACCACGGGAAAGGGCGCGGTTCCGCCGGAGAGCGCCGTCAGTGCGGCCGAGGTCAGCGCGGCGATGGCGCCGAGCAGGGCTCCGAGCGCCGCACGGCGCGTCGGACGGAACAGCTCCAACTC
>JALYSK010000126.1 GCA_030854805.1 Chloroflexota bacterium
CCGCTGGATTGTCGAGCGTGCGGAAAATGCGGTTCAGCTCCTGATCATCCATCGGGGTCACCTCGGTATGCGCGCCGGAATGCCTCGCGGGCTCGGACGAGGAGCGCGTCGGTCGCCGAGTAGCTGCGGCCGATCATGCGAGCAATCTCGCCGACCGCCATTGCGTCGAGGTAGCGCAGGACGAGCACCAGCCGCTGCTCGCCGGAGAGAGTTGCCAGCGCGGCGTCGATCACCTCGCGCTCCTCGCGGCCGCGCCACGCGGCTACGTCGCCGTCGGTCCAGTTCGAGACCAGGCGCAGGTCGCGGCGACGCTCACGACCGACGCGTCGGTAGTGGTCGACCATTTTGTTCCGGGCGATCGCGATTACCCAGGTGGCGGGATCGGACCGCCCGTCGAACTGGCGCCGCCGACGCACCGCCTCGATGAACGCCTGTTGGGTGAGATCCTCGGCCAGCGCCGGGTCGTGGCCGCAGCGCGCCAGGAGGAAGCCGTAGACGCGCGGCAGCGTGCGGTCATACCAAGCGCGGAAGGCGAGCTCGTCGTCGACGAGCGCCGCCAGTGGCGGGAGCGGCTCGCTGAGGGTCATCGGTGCGGCCATCGTAGAGTTAGACGCGCCTACCGATGGAATCCTGCGCCGTGGCACAAAAAACGCCCCGGAGGAACTATCCTCGACCCTTGATGCAATCTCCAGGTCGTATCCGGCTCCTCCGGGACGCCGTTAACGATAGGGCCGCCGGGCCCCCGGTGCCAACCCCGCTTGTCCACCAACTTGATCCCCCACGGCCGGGTTATCCACAACTCATCCACATCGGTGGTTAACCGGCGAGGTCGATCAGCGGCTGAGGCACCCATAGCCGCGTATGTCCCGTCTGACTGAGGACGGTGATCGCGACCAGCAGGAGGCCGAAGCCGATCAAGACCAGCACGTCCCTCCGGTCGAACGCAAGCTCCCGCAGCCAGGTGCGTCGCCCGGTGCCGAAGGCGCGCAGGTCCATGGCGTCGATCGTGTCCTCGGCACCGACGATCGCGTTGATGGTGACCGGGACGATGAGCGGGATCGTGCGTCGCATCTTGCCGATCGGTCCCCGGCCGATCTTCTCCCACTCGTAGCCGCGGACGCGCTGCGCGTCGATGGTGGTCTGCATGTCGGCGGCCAGCGAAGGCACGAATCGGAAGGTCAGGTCGAGGGCGTACGCGAACTTGTAGGGCACCTTCAGGCGCGCGAAGGTCGGACCGATGTCTCCCGGCGCAATGGCGAAGGCGATCGGGAAGCCGACCGCTGCCATCGACAGAAACCGCACGTACTGCGCGATCGCGTACGCGACCGACTCCGCAGAGATGGGAGTGCCGATCAGCGGCAGCCGGAAATAGACATGGAGGTCAGCGGCGCCCAGGCCGCGCAGCTCGCCGCCGGTGATCAGCGTGTTGGTCACCACCACGAAGCTGACGAAGAAGAGGACGTATCCCCAGTTCAGCCGCACCTGTTCGAATGGGATTCGGGCCGAGCGGTAGTAGAGGTAGGCAACGACCGCCAGCCCCGCCAGGATTCGCAGATCCCAGACCTGGATGACGGCGAAGACGAAGAGCGCCAGGGCGATCACCAGCAGGCGGGGGTCGCGGCGTGCGAGCCACGACCCCCGGCCGAGATAGCGCGGCGCGACGTTCATCGCGCGATGGCCGTCAGCGGCCCATCGACTCGCGCACCGGCTCCCAGGCCGCCACCAGGATCGGGGTCAGGATAGCGGCCACGATCACGTTGCTGATGACGACCGGCAGGTAGTTATCCGCCAGCGCAGCGCTGAAGCTTTCTGCGGTGCCGAGCCAGATATCGGTGAATACGAAGATGAACCCGACGATCACCGCAATCGCGGACGCAACAGCAGCGAGCAGCAGCCGGTTGCGGATCATGTCGCGCAGCGAGTAGGCGAGGATGCCCGCAAGCAGGCCGGCGAGGCCGTTGGCGACGCTCCAGCCCCAGCTGGTCAGCAGCCCCCAGCCGCTGATCTGGTCAGCGAGCGCGTTGCCGACGAGGCCCACGAAGAGGCCAACCAGCGGCCCGAACGCGAAGCCGAAGAAGGTCACCAGCGCGAAGGAGGGGCGCAGCGATACGTTCGCGGTGCCGGGCAGCAGGAAGCTGAACTGGGCGGTGACGGCGTACAGGGCGGCGCCAATCGCCGCGTAGACGACGGTTCGCGACGTCACCTCCCACATGGTGCTCTCGTCGCGGCCGATGGCCGTGGTGGACATGAGCGGTCTCTCTCCTCCGTTGTCCGTGTCCGATACCCCCTCAGGCTGGGCTGGGCTCGCTTGGCGGTCGCGCTCCTTCCGTGGCGTTGCGCCGCTCAGATTCGCTCGCAACGATGAGTTGCGCAAGGGCCGAAGCGTCCAGGAAGCGTGCCCCGGCCGACCTGTGCGCCAGGTTGGCTCCTATCAGCGAGGTCCGGTACAGGTTGCAGCTGAGCCAGAGCCCCTCGTCCAGGATGACCTCCTCCGGTAGGCCGTCGGCGACGAGCTCGCCGTCACGGATGACAAGGATACGATCCGCGTGCGACAGCGCAAGGTCCACGTCGTGCGTGACGAAGTAGAGGCTTTCGAGCTCGGAGATGCCCCGGACCGCCTCCATGAACCGCGTCGCGCTTCGATGGTCCTGGCCCGCCGAGGGCTCGTCGAGGATGAGGGTGGGCGGCCGCAATGCCAGGCCGATCGCGAGGGCGAGCCGCTTCTGCTGCCCGAACGAGAGGGTGAGCGGCGGCCGGTCGAGGATCCCCTCTTCGTCGAGCGAGGCGCGGCGCAGGGAGGCGAGCGCCGTCTGATCGGCGTCGTCCATCGCCATTCCCAGGTTGCGCGGCCCGAAGAGCAGCTCCTCCCGCACCGTGCGGGCGAAGAGCATCTGGCTGGGACTCTGAAAGACGTAGCCGAAGACGCGGGCGAGGTCCGCCACCGTGCGGTCGGCGGCCGGCCGACCGTCCACGCTGACGGATCCGGCCGATGGATCGATGAGGCGCATCGCGGTCCGGAACATGGTCGTCTTGCCCGAGCCGTTGGGTCCGAGCACGGCGACCACCTGGCGAGCGCCCAGGTCCGCGGTCAGGCCTCGGATCACCGGCCGTCCGCCGAGCTCGACGCGGACCCCGCCGAAGGCGAGTCTGACCGGCTCGGCCGGGCCCCGTGCCCTGGGGGCAGCCAGCACGCGCGGTGCGGATTGCCGGGCTCGCTCGAGGACGACCTCGAACGGGAGTCGAACGGCCTCCGGATCGGCCATCCGCAGGAATCCGTCGACCGGTCCGAGGTAGCGAGCGACCCCCTCGTCGAGGTACAGGACCCGATCCGGCCGCAGGGCGAGCGCCTCCTCGACCCGGTGCTCGACGATTACGACCGCATGACCTTCGTCGGCCAGGGCGCGCAGCGTGAGGAGCAGACGGCGAGCGGTCGCCGGATCGAGATTGGCGAGCGGCTCATCCACGACGTAGAGGCGAGGCCGGAGCATGAGCGTGCCGGCCATGGCGACCAGCTGGCGCTCCCCGCCGGAGAGCCCGGCGGTGTCGCGCCCGGCCAGCGCCTGAATTCCGGCCTCGGCGATCACCTGGCCGATGCGCTCGCGGATCTGCGCCGGCGGCTGGCCCAGGTTCTCGGGACCAAATGCGAGCTCCGCCTCGACAGTGGAGCCAACGATCTGGCGGGAGGGATCCTGCAGCATGGTGCCCACGGCGAGCGAGATGTCGCGCATGCGCAGCTCGGCGACCGAACGACCTTCAACCCGCACCACGCCCCGCTGCTCGCCGCGATAGGCGTGCGGGATGAGGCCGTTGATGGCGCGAATCAGGGTCGACTTGCCGCAGCCCGAGGGGCCGGCCACCAGCAGCACCTCCCCGGGCCCCACCGTCAGGGACAGGTCTCGAATCGCCGGCTCGGATGCGCGGCGGTAGCGGAAGGTGAGCGCCTCCACCTCGAGAAGCGGGGTGCCCGGCGTCGGCGTCAGGTGGGCTCCAGGCGGATCGGCCGGTCGAGCTCGAGGCCGAACCGCTCGGCCGCGGACCCCTGGTTTACGCCAATCGCGAGACCGGCGTAGTCCGCGTCCTCGTATAGGAGAGGAGTGCCGATCGGCACCGCAGCGAACGTGACGGCCCAGGGCACGACCGTCGTGTGGCCGTCGACGATGACGGCGATCGGCCGGCTCGGCTGCAGCGCACCGGCCACCGCCGCAAGATCGTCGGTCTGGCCCGCCAGCCGGCAGTTGCCGAATGTGTCGATGAAGAGCACGGTGCTATCGAGGCCACCGTCGCGAGCCGTTGCATCGGGCAGGCTGAGGTCGACGATCTCGCCAGAAGGGACGCGCGGGCCAACGGAATCGAACGCGACTCCGGAGGCGAGGTGCGCCGCGACCGGCGCGAAGAGGTCCCGTCCATGGAACGTCGACGAGACATGCGGCAGCCAGAGCGCCGGGTTCTCCAGGGCCCGCACCTCGGTGATACCCCCGAGCGCGCGGGAGGCCGGCATCAGCAGGCCGTTGTCGGGCCCGACCAGCAGGTCACCGCGCTCGGCACGGATGGCGATCGGGCGCCGCGCCGTGCCCACCCCGGGGTCGACGACGGCGAGATGGACCCCGCTCGGCAGGTAGGGCAGCGTGCAGGAAAGGAGGAACGCACCGTCACGCACAGCGAAGCGGGGCACCGAGTGGGTGATGTCGCAGATGCGGGCGTCGGGCGCGATGCCCCAGATCACACCGCGACAGACCGCTGGCGCCGATGCCGCTCCCCCGAAGTCGGTGAGAAACGAGACGAACGGGGTCGACATCAGGCGAGCGTGATGCGGACGCGGTCGCCGACCGCCACAGCCAGGCGAGCGCCGGCGTTTCCCTGGTTGTCGGCGAGGGCCAGGCCACCCGAGCTGTCGACGTAGAGGAGCGACGAGCCGAGTGGGGCACGACCGAAGGTTCGACGGAAATGGGTCGTTTCGCGCCCGCGCGCTCCGCCGTCGCCGCTGGTGAGCGAGACATCCAGGCGCGGCTCGGCCTCCAGCGAGCCGACCGCTGCGGCCAGGTCGTCGCGGCCTCCCGCCAGCCGTACGTTGCCGAAGCTGTCGACGTAGGTGACCGCCGTCTCGAGGGCGCCATCGCGCACGGACGCGCTCGGCACCGGGAGCCGGACGAGGTCCTCGAGGGGCATGCTTGGACCGAGCAGCTCGAAGGCGGCCGTGCCGGCGGCCAGATGCGCACCGACCGGGGCGAAGATATCGCGTCCGTGGAAGGTGGCGGTCGTCGCCGGCAGCCAGTAGTCGCGGTTGGCGAGGATCCGCGCCTCGACCGCTCCTCCGAGCGCTTCCGCCGGGGGCAGCAAGAGCCCGTTGTCCGGCCCCAGCAGCACGTCTCCGCGGGCGACCTTGATGGCGATCGGCCTTCGCTCGGTGCCAACGCCCGGGTCCACGACCGCCACGTGTACGCCAATCGGCATGTACGGCAGCGAGGCGCGCAGGATCCAGGACCCGTCGGCGATGGCGTACTTGCGGACGGTATGACCGATGTCGACGATCTGCGCCTCGCGGCAGATCGAGAGGATCACGCCCCGACAGGTCGCGGCCGCCCCATCGAGACCGAAGTCAGTCAGGAAGGTGATGATCGGTCGCTCCATCGGCCGATCATAACGAGCCGCGCGCCTCAGGCGAGCTGGACCCGCTCCTCGTATTTCGGCAGGTAGGCGTCCATGTGCAGCTCGGTGCGGATCCGTTCGGCGAACGCCTCGGCCGCATCCGGATCGCCGTGCACCACGAAGACCCGCTTCGGCGGATCGCCCGCCGACCTGAAGTGGCCCAGCCAGGCGGCCAGCTCGTGCTCATCGGCGTGCGCTGAGAAGCCGCTGATGGAGCGTACCCGGCAGCGGACCGGGTACTCCTGGCCGTCGATCCGCGCGCTGGTTCCGCCATCCTGCAGGTGCCGTCCCAGGGTCCCCTCCCCCTGGTAGCCGATGAAGAGCAGCGTGCAGGCGGGGTCAGGCAGGAAGTCCTTCAGATGGTGAATGATGCGGCCGCCGGTCAGCATCCCGGAGCTGGCGACCACCATGATCGGTCGCGGTTGGGTCCGGATCGACTTCGACTGCTCGACCGAGTCGGTATAGACCTCACCGGGGTACTGGAGTGGCGAGTCGCCGCGGCCCAGGAGCTGCGCGGTCTCCTCGTCGTAGGCCTCCGGATGACGGGCATATACCTCGCTGGCTCGCGACGCCATCGGCGAGTCCAGGAAGAGCGGGAGGTGCGGGATCCGGCCGTCGCGCACGAGCTCGTCGAGGACCCAGATCAGCTCCTGGGTGCGGCCTATCGCGAACGAGGGAATCAGCAGCACGCCCTTGTCCTGGGCGGTGTCGGCGATCGCCTGCACCAGCTCCGCGGTCGCCTGCTCATGGGGTGCGTGCTCCCGATTGCCGTAGGTCGACTCGACGAGGACGTACTCCGCGTGCGTGATCGGGGTCGGGTCGCGCAGGATGGGCGTGTCATCACGACCCAGGTCTCCGGAAAAGACGACGGTCCGGGTCTGCTGGCCATCGCGCACCTCGAGCTGGATGATGGCCGATCCGAGGATGTGGCCGGCGTCGCGGAAGGTGGCGCGGATGCCATCGGTCACGTCGAACGGGGTGTCGTAGGCCACCCCACGCATCTGGCTCATCGTCTGGTCGACGTCGGCCGCGACATACAGGGCCTCGCGCGTCTCGGCACGAGCAGCCGGTTTCGCCTGGCGCAGACGGGCCGGCAAGTCGTGCGCGGTTTCGACCGTCTCCTCCTCGCTCTCGGAAACCTCGGTGTCCGGGTGACGGCGCTTCCAGCGTGCCGCGAACTCCTCCTGCAGCTTCGCGCTGTCGCGCAGGACGATGTCGATCAGGTCGGCACTCGCGGTGGTGGCGTGGATCGGTCCGGCGTAGCCCGCCTTCACCAGGGCCGGCAGACGCCCGCAGTGGTCGAGGTGCGCATGAGTCAGCAGCACCGCGTCGAGCGAGGTGGGCTCGAAGGCGAACGGGATCCGGTTCCGCGCGATCTCGTCGGGTGAGCCCTGGAACATGCCGCAGTCCACGAGCACACGGCGCTCGCCCACGCTGACGAGGAACTGCGAGCCGGTGACCGTGCCGACCGCCCCAAGGAACTGGATCTCGATTCCCAAGGCTGCCCCTTCTCGATTCAGTATGCCCATATCATTGGCGCCAATGGCCTTCCCGATTGAGCCGCCCATCGCCCCCATGCTCGCCAAGCCGACTCCCGCCATTCCGGACGGCGAGGGTTGGCGTTACGAGCCAAAGTGGGACGGCTTCCGCGCCATCGCCTTCCGCGACGGTGATGAGCTCTATCTGCAATCGCGTGACCTCAAACCCCTGAACCGATACTTCCCCGAGCTCGAGGCTCCGCTGCGGGCCCTGTCGCAGACCCGCTACGTGATCGACGGTGAGGTCGTGATCGCAGGCGGCGCCGGCCTCGACTTCGAGGCGCTCCTGCTTCGCATCCACCCTGCGGCGTCCCGTGTGGCCATGCTGGCGGAGCAGAGCCCCGCCTCGTTCGTCGCGTTCGACTGCCTGGCCGCGGGAGACGAGGACCTCCGTGACAGGCCGATGTCCGAGCGGCGAGCGCACCTCGAGCAGATCCTGGCGGGCGCCCCGCCCGCCGTGCTGCTGACTCCGGCAACGGATGACCCGGCGGTTGCCCGCCACTGGTTCGAGGTCTTCGAGGGGGCCGGCCTCGACGGCGTGATCGCCAAGCGCGCCGATCTGCGCTATGCGCCGGGGAAGCGCGAGATGGCGAAGATCAAGCACCTGCGCAGCGCCGACTGCGTTGTCGGCGGCTTCCGCTGGCACAAGAACGGTCCGGGTTCTCTGGTCGGCTCCCTGCTGCTGGGGCTCTTCGACGAGGCCGGGCGGCTCCAGCACGTCGGGGTCACCTCATCCTTCACGGTGGACAAGCGTCGCGAGCTCGTTGAGCTGCTGGAGCCGTATCGCTCAAACGCACTGGAGGGGCACCCCTGGGCGGAGTGGGCCAGCTGGCAGGCCGAGGCCGAGTCGTCGGGGCGGCGGCTGCCCGGAGCCACCTCGCGCTGGAATCGCGGCAAGGACCTGTCGTGGGTCTCCGTGCGGCCCGAGCTCGTCTGCGAGGTCGCCTACGACCACCTCCAGGGTGACCGATTCCGGCACGGGACCACCTTCCTCCGCTGGCGGCCCGACCGCTCCCCGGCCGACTGTCGCTACGATCAGCTCGAGGAGACGCCACCGGCCCTGCTGGCCGATCTGTTCAGCTGATCAGTCCCCGTCTGTCCGGCGGCTCGATACACTGGCCGCCTTCGCGCATTCGTCACCCAGGAGGCTGCCCGTGTCCGTCGCCATTGATCCGAACACCGCCGTCAACGAGCTCGCCGACCGGTTCTGGGAGGGCGTACTGGAGCGCGACCCGCTCTACGCCACGGTCCTCGGTGACGAGCGGTACAACGACCGATGGCCGGACCTGGGGCCCGAGGGCCGCGCGGCGGATGCGGCCGCGCTGCAGGAGATGCTCCGCGACGCTCAGGCGATCCCGGCCCACAGGCTCGAGCCCGAGCAGGTGACCACGCGCGACATGCTGATTATCGTGGGCGAAATCCATCTCGAGGCCTACGCCCAGAAGCAGTACCAGCTCTCGCTCGATCATATGTCCGGTCCGCAGATCTGGGCGGCACAGGCCGCGCAGTATCAGCCGGCCGACACTCCTGAGCGACTCGAGAAGCTGCTGACCCGATACGCGACCTATCCGGCGCTCATGGAGCAGCATATCGGGGCGTTGGACGAGGGAGTGCGCGATGGCCGGACGGCCGCCGCGATGCCGGTCCGACGCGCCATCGAGCAGGTTGAGCGGCTCCTCGAGATGCCCGTCCAGCGGGCCCCCGCGGTCACCCTGGCGCAGGTCGACGATGACGGTCGGAGCCGCGTGGTCGCGGCGGCTGAGCAGCACATCTACCCCGCGCTGCGCCGCTTCCACGAGTACCTGCAGCGCGAGTACGAAGCGCGAGCACGACAGCAGCCGGGGATCGGCGCCACGCCCGGCGGCGAGGAGGCATATCGACTCGCAATCCGGATGCACACGACCGTCTCGCCCTCCCCGGAGGAGGTGCACGCATTCGGGCTCTCGGACCTCGACGCCATCGACATCGAGAAGGACGAGATTGCCCGGCGGCTGGGGCATGCCGACCGGTTCGCGCTCGTCGCCGCGCTCGCCGAGGACCCGACCAACCGCACCGACGACCCGCAGCGGCTCGTTGCCCTGGCCACCGAGCAGACCGAGCGCGCCTTCGCCGCCGCTCCGCGGTTCTTCGGTCGCCTGCCGAGCGCGAATTGCGTCGTCAAGGCGGTCGAGCCATACCGCGAGCAGGAGGCGCCGCCGGCCTTCTACATGCCGCCCACCCTCGACGGCTCGCGCCAGGGGCAGTACTACATCAATACCTATCAGCCGCACGAGCGGCAGCTGCACAACCTGGCCTCGATCACCTTCCATGAAGCCACTCCCGGGCACCATTTCCAGATCGCGATCGAGATGGAGCTGCAGGGTCTACCCGCGTTCCGAACCCTGGGCTCGCGCATGGCGGGGGTGGCCTACGTCGAGGGCTGGGGCCTGTACTGCGAGCGACTGGCCGACGAGATGGGCCTCTACGCGTCCGAACCCGAGCGATTGGGGATGCTGAACGCGCAGTCGTTCCGCGCCGCGCGCCTGGTGGTCGACTCAGGCCTGCACGCCATGGGATGGTCGCGCGAGCGGGCGATCGCCTTCATGCAGGAGCGCGGCTCGCTGCCGCCGGTCGATGCGGCGATCGAGGTCGACCGCTACACGGTGTGGCCCGGCCAGGCGCTCTCCTACAAGATCGGGCAGCGCGAGATCGAGCGCGCGCGAGCCGAGGTCTCGGAGCGCATGGGCACGCGTTTCGAGCTGCGCGCCTTCCACGACGAGGTGCTGGGCCACGGCTCGCTGCCACTCGCAACGCTGCGCCGCGAGATTCCCGGCTGGGTCGAGGCCGCGGTCGCCCGACCGTAGCGGTGCGTCGACCTGAGCCGGTCACGCTCGACGGCCGCCACGTCCGCCTGGAGCCGCTGGGCGAGCAGCATCGTGCCGACCTGGTCGCGGCCGCCGCCCAGGATCCGGAGGCGCTCCGCTTCATGATGACGAGCATCGCGTCACACGGCTGGGACGCCTGGATCGGCGAGGCACTCCAGGGCGTGGCGGCCGGAACGTACGTCGCATGGGCGACGGTCGATCGGGCCAGCGGCCGCGCGGTGGGCTCCACGCGCTTCGGCGACATCGAGCCCAGCCACGGGCGCGTGGAGATCGGCTGGACCTGGATCGCTCCCTCTCACCAGCGGACGGCGATCAACACCGAGGCGAAGCTGCTCCAGCTCAGATATGCGTTCGACGAGCTCGGAGCCACCCGCGTCGCGCTGAAGACCGATGGGCGCAACCTGCGCTCCCAGGCCGCCATCGAGCGGCTCGGCGCGACCCACGAGGGGGTCCTTCGGCGCCACACCCGGATGCCGGACGGCTTCCTTCGCGACACCGTCTACTACTCGATCCTCGCCGACGAGTGGCCCGAGGTTCGCGCCCGCCTTGAGGAGCGCCTGAGCCG
>JALYSK010000136.1 GCA_030854805.1 Chloroflexota bacterium
CCCGGTCGGATGGAAGATCGAGAGCGTATGCGGTACCGTCTGCGCCTCGCCGGTGTCCCAGAACCCGGTCGAGGGCATCATGGTCCGCAGGTAGATGCCGAACGCGAGGAGCGTCACGGCGGCCGCCGCCCGGCCCACGGCGGCGGGGGTGTACGGGATGATGCCGCCGCCACTAGCCCTTATCCCATGAGCGCCGCACGCAACCCGGCGTCCGTGGGGCGCGTCAGAGGCCCGATGTATACTCACCGCCACCTTGGCGTTCGACACCAGCCGGCGTCGGAGAACGGTCCGCCGGCAGCGATGACCCACGACTCCGTTGTGCGACGGGGCACGGGGAACCGGCACAGCGCCCAGCGTGTCGACGCCGTTACGGCTCTCATCGCGCTCCTTGCTCTCGGTCTGCTTCTGCGCGTCGTCATCGCCGGTGTCTACCTGCCGCTGAGCGGCTTCCGCATCGACGTGAACGACTTCGCCAGCTGGGCAGGCCAGCTTGCACGCCACGGGCCAGCCGAATTCTACGCAAACTGCGGCTTTTGCGACTACCCGCCCGGCTACATGTTCATGCTCTGGTTCGGTGGAGTCCTGGCCGCCCTCCTGCCTCCGGGAGCGGCAATCGGGCTGGTCAAAGTTCCGG
Organism: Chloroflexota bacterium; assembly: GCA_030854805.1. The sequence goes on from JALYSK010000136.1 coordinate 635, forward strand.
GGATCCTGGCTGACGTGGGGGTGGCCTGGCTGCTCTTCATCATCTGCCGTCGCTGGGGTGGCGAGCTGATCGGACGCGCCGGCGCGCGCCGTGGACTGTCGGGTGAGACGTTGGGCCTGACAGCGGCCGCGATCTATCTGTTCAACCCCGGCACGCTCTTCGACGCCGCCGTCTGGGGTCAGATCGACTCGGTCGGCACGTTGGTGCTGGTGGCGACGATCTACCTGCTGGCGCGAGGCCGAACCGAGGCGGCCGCAGTTGGCGCGGTCGCCGCGATGCTGATCAAGTTTCAGTTCGCCTTCGCGGTCCCCATCGTCGCCGTAGTGGGCATCAAGCGGCACCTCGCCGGCCGCTCCACCGACCCCGAGCTGGACGCCCGCCGGGAGCCCGTTCGGGTCTTGACGTCACTTGCTGCCGGCCTCGCCACGCTGGCTGCGCTGATTCTTCCGTTCCGTATGGGCATCTGGTCGTCGAATCCTGGCGAAACCACGCTTGTGAGCAAGTTCCTGGAGGCCGCCGGCACCTACCCCGGCCTCTCTATCAACGCCTTTAACCTGTGGCGGAACCCGTGGAGCGGCCTGGGCAATACGAACCAGTGGGGGGACGACACCACCGCCCTCTTCAGCGTCGCCGGGACGACGGTCGACTGGCGGCTGGTCGGCACGCTCCTCTTTGTCGGCGTCGCGCTGGTCGCCCTCTGGCTGGTCGTTCACCGCGACGACCTTCGTGGCCTGCTGATCGCCGCACTGCTCGTTGCGGTCGCCTTCTTTGTGCTGCCGACGCGCGTTCACGAGCGCTATCTGTTCCCCGCGCTCGCTCTAGCTGCTCCCCTGGTCCTGCGGCGCCCAGCCTGGGCTGTGCTCTACGGCATCGTCTCCCTCTCGTTCTTCGCCAACGTGTATTGGGCCTACACCGCGGACTGGTCGTACGCCAATGCGGGCGTGCTGAACCCAGGTGCTGGTGGCGGGCCGATGGCGCGCGACCCCTTCCTTGCCGCCACGGTTCTTTCCGACGCGGGGATCTACCTGCTCGCCGCCGCCGCGGTCGCTACCCTGGCGTGGCTCATCTGGCGGTCCCTTCGGCTCTGCCTCGCTTCGGACCTCACGGCCGAACCAATGGCGGCCGATGACCGTTCGCCGCCGCCCGCGGCGCTGGCAAGGGACTGGGCGGGGCCCGACCTTGATCCGGTCCACGAGGAATCGCGCGCCCAATTCGTCCTCCGGCGGATCGTCGAGTGGCTGCGTCCCGACCCTGCCGATCCCTACCTGCGCGAGCCGGGACGCCGACTCGATCGGCGCGACGCGGCGATCGTGGCGGGCCTGGTCGTGCTCGCCTTCGGATTCCGACTCTGGCATCTCGACGTGCCACGCGGCATGTGCTGCTTCGACGAGATCTACCACGCACGCTCGGCGACGGAGTGGCTCTCCGACTGGGAGCACGGCTGGACACGCGACGTCTATGAGTGGACCCACCCGATGCTTGCGAAGTACCTGATCGCCGCGGGCATCGTCATCACCGATCCGAACAAGGTGGTCGGCGAGGCGACGCTCGACGCGCCCGTGACGGTGCTCGCGGTGGCCCCAGCGCGTACATCAGTCGGACATCCGCACTCGGTCGCCTTCGGTGCCTCTGGCGCGGAGATCGCGGCCCGCGACCTGGCGACTGGCCAGGAGGTGGCGCGCTGGCCGACGGGGAGCGCTGTGGCGAGCCTCGCGTACGACGAGGACAATGCTCGCCTCCTGGTCGGCCTCGCCAGCAGCGGCTCGGTCGCCGCCTACGACCTCAACGCCTTCCTCGCCAGAAGCGGGCCGCGAGGTCCTCCACCGGCTGCTGCCGGGATCGCCTTCGAGACGCACCTCTCGTCGGTCGATGAGATCGTCGTGGCGTCGGATGCGTCCCTGGTCCTCGTGCGCGGCCGCGGCGGAATCGCGGCGCTTGAGCTCGTGAGCGGTGCGCCGCTCGCCGAATCGGCACTTGCGGCGGCGGGGATCGGCTATGTCAAGGCCAACGGCGACCTGCCGTCGCGAGTGGTGATCACCGACCTGCAGCACGGGGCGATTGTCTTCCTCGACTCGGCCACGCTGGCACCCAAGCTCGACGCGGCCGGGTCGCCGACCGGAAGCGTCCAGAGTCCCGTGCCACTCATCGGGCCGCTGGTCGTGCGGGAGAGCGAGCAGCAGGTCTTTGCGCTCACCGGTGCGCAGCCGGAGAACAACCAGCACCCGGCGGTGCCGGGCGGCCTGCTGGTGATCGACGGAAGCACGCAGAGCGTTGGGGGGACTGGACCGCTCCCCGGGGTGCCGACCGCGCTCGGATGGGACTCGGTTGGGGACCTGATGCACGCGGCCGGCACCGACGCGCAGGGCGCGACGGTGCTTTGGACCATCGAGCCGCACCTGAACGGCGGCCAGCAGAGCGCCGGCCTGGCGGTCTATGACAGCACCCCCCTGCCCGCACCGGCGACGGCGCTAGCCTTCGACGTGAGCAAGCGCTCGCAGGCCGACGACCACGGCCATCTGCTGGTCGCGGCCGGGACACGGCTCGCGACCGTCGACGTGGGCAGCAACCCGATCGCGTGGCGCATGGCCGGCATCGCCTTCGGCTCGGCGCTCGTCGCCCTCATCTATCTGCTCGCCGCAACGATGTTCCGGCGACGGCGCATCGCTGTGCTGGCCGGCCTCTTCGTCGCCTTCGACGCGATGAGCTACGTGATGAGCCGCATCGCCATGAACGATATCTTCGCCGCGGTCTTCATCGTGGCCGCCTACCTCCTGTTCTGGCAGATCTGGTCACACCGATGGAGGCACAGCGCCTGGTGGGCACTGCCGGCGGTCGGCGTACTCATCGGTCTGGCGGCAGCGACGAAATGGGTCGGGTTCTACGCGCTCGCCGGGCTCTGGGTACTGGTCCTCGCCAGGACCGCGCTAGGGCGGCTGGTGCTGCTCGCGGGCATCGCCTTCCTGGCGGTGGTGGCCGGCATCGGCGCCCCCTGGCCGTTCACCGTCCTGATGCTGGCCGGGCTCGCACTCGCGTTGGTGCTGGTGCATGTGCGACCGATCCGGCTCGGCCCCGACGACCTGCGCCTGGCGCTGCCGGCCAGCGGGGTCGTCGCGGGCGGCATCGGCCTCGCCCTGGCGCTGGGATACGGCTCGGTGAAGGGGCGCGTGCCGAATGGCGCGGTCGAGCTGATCTTCTCCTATCTCTCGCGCGCCGCCCAGGCGGGCTGGCCGGCGCTCGTCATGATTTCGGTCGCCGGGCTCCTGCTCCTGCTGCGCGCGGTCCGCTCGCTGCGCGACCCCGAGAGCGATGCCCGCTGGTATCAACCCGCGGCGCTGGGAGGCTTCGCATGGCCGTGGGTCGGCGCCTCGCTGCTGATCGTCCCGCTGGTGGTCTACGGGCTCACCTACCTGCCCTACCTGTGGCTCGGTCACAGCTGGGCGCTACCGGACACCGGCCCGGGCTACGGGTGGTCGGTCGATGAGCTCCAGGCGCAGATGTTCGGCTACCACTTCGGGCTACAGTCTGGGCACGTCGCCAGCTCTCCGTGGTGGAGCTGGCCGCTCGACCTCAAAACCGTCTGGTTCTTCAGTGCGGACTACGACGGGGGCCAGCTGGCGGTCATCTACAACGGCGGCAACCCGATCCTCTTCTGGGCCGGCATTCCCGCGGTCCTCCTCTGCGCCCTCTTAGCCTGGAAGCGCCGCTCGCCGGCCCTGGTGATGCTGGTGGCAGCGTTCGCGTTCCAGTACCTGCCATGGACACGGATCGAGCGCGCCACGTTCCAGTACCACTACCTGACCGCCGTGACCTTCACGATGGTGGCAATCGCGTATCTCGTCGACGAGGCGCTGCGCCGATGGGCTCTGCGCGACCTGGCGATCGGGTTCCTGGTCCTTGCGGTGGTGGCGGGGGTCCTCATCTTCCCGCTCGGCTACCCGCTCTCGATGCCTGACTGGTACATCAACGCGTTGCGCAGCCTCCCGCCCTGGAACTTCTACTTCAAGTTCCCCGATCCGCCGCAAGGGAGCCGCGCCGCCCTCCTGTCGGTCGATCTCGCGAAGCTGGTGGTCGGGCTGCTCGTGATGGTCGCGGCGGTCGCTTTCGCGCTCAAGGGAGGGTCGTGGCCGCCCCGACGGCGAGGCCCCCACGCGTCGTCGGACGACGAAGTTCCCGAGGCGGGACCGGCATGATCATTCCGCGCCGCCGGCCGTGGACCTGCCGGCCCGCTGCTGCCACCCTCGCGCTGGGCATGATCTTGGCGGGCTGCGGTCAGAGGCCAATCCCGCCAGAGCCATCGGGTCTCGGGCAGCGGACCGACGCACCTTCGGCTGCGGCCAGCTTCGCAACATCAGGGTTGCCTGAGCCGAGCGCGAGCCCGCTGCAGAGCGGATCACCGGCGCCATCCTCTTCACCAGGCGAGGCTGCCTTTGAGCTCATCCTGCGGGCCATCCCGAGGGACACCGCCGCGATGCAGCTCTATCTCGATACGGACCCGCCATCGATGGGCCAGACGCTCAGGACCTTCTGCGGCCAAGCCGGACCGCCGTGTGCACCGTTGACGTCCCCGTTCTGGTCTCGCGCGACCGGATTGATACCCACCACCGTTCTTGTGTACCGATTCGAACGGGTCACGACCGACGACCAGGTCCACGTCCTCTCTAAGGGCAAGGTCCAGCTGGGCGACGGACTCGTGCGCAGCTACACGTACGATGGGGGTTGACCCGCCCGGTCGATGATGACCCCCATTCAGCGTCGGTAACGGGTCCAGGGCTGCGGAGAACCGTCGATGAGTGGCGACCGCAAGGCGATTGTGGAGCGGTTTTGGCGGCTGATGGAGGCACGGGAATGGCTCGCCGCCCGAGCTCTCCTTGCTCCCGACTTCGTCGCTGAGTGGCCACAATCGAACGAACGCTTTCCGACCGCCGACGCCTTCATGTCAATGAACGAGGCTCACCCGGCCCCCAACTGGCACATCATGTCTGTATCGGTCCAGGCAACCGAGCGCGAAGTCGTGGCCGAGGCCCTGGTCACGAGCGATGAGAGCACGGATTTGGCCATCGGGTTCTACGAAGTGCGCGGCGGCTTGCTTACGCGAGCGCGCGAATACTGGGTCGAGCGCCGGACCGACCCGACCCCGGCGTGGCGCGCCTCGTGGACTGAACCGAGTGACAGGACCGGTTGACAGGCCGCCGTTTTCGGCCGTAAACTCCGCCGGCGCAGCGGGACTGCGCCCGCCAACGGGCGGAGGCGGCCATACAGAACGAGGATCAGGCAAAGAGCGATGGATCTCTTCAACCGCGCTTCTACCGCGCGCCGGATGACGCCTATCAGTGGCGTCGCCGACGGGAGATCTGCGCCCCGGATGAGCTGAAGGCAGGCGGCAAAGCCGCCAC
>JALYSK010000144.1 GCA_030854805.1 Chloroflexota bacterium
GGGAGTGATCGTGCGCCAGCCGGTCGACACGCCGGTGCAGACCGGGATCAAGGCGATCGACTCGATGATCCCGATCGGCCGCGGCCAGCGCGAGCTGATCATCGGTGACCGGCAGACCGGCAAGACCGCCATCGCAGTCGACACGATCATCAACCAGAAGGGCGAGGACCTGATCTGCATCTACGTCGCCATCGGCCAGAAGATGTCGACGGTCGCGCAGGTGGTGGCGCAGCTCGAAGAGCGCGGCGCCATGGAGCACACGATCGTGGTCGTGGCCTCCGCATCGGACCCGGCCCCCATCCAGTTCCTGTGCCCGTACTCCGGCGTGGCCATGGGGGAGGAGTTCATGGATGGCGGGCGCGACGCGCTGTGCATCTACGACGACCTCTCCAAGCACGCCTGGGCCTATCGCCAGGTCTCGCTGCTGATGCGGCGCCCACCGGGCCGCGAGGCATATCCGGGCGACATCTTCTACGCCCACAGCCGCCTGCTGGAGCGCGCCGCGCGCCTCTCCAAGAAGAGCGGCGGCGGTTCGCTGACCGCCCTCCCGATCATCGAGACGCAGGCGGGCGACGTGTCGGCCTACATCCCGACCAACGTGATCAGCATCACGGACGGCCAGATCTTTTTGCAGACCGACCTCTTCAACCAGGGCCAGCGGCCTGCGGTGAATGCTGGGATCAGCGTCAGCCGGGTGGGCGGCAACGCACAGATCAAGGCGATGCGGCAGGTCGCCGGCCGGCTGCGCCTGGACCTTGCCCAGTACCGAGAGCTCGCCGCGTTCGCGCAGTTCGCATCTGACCTCGACAAGGCGACGCGCGATCAGCTGACGCGCGGCGAGAAGACCTCGGAGATCCTCAAGCAGCCGCAGTTCGAACCGCTCTCCGTCGAGCGGCAGGTGGCGATCATCTGGACCGTCACCAATGGATATCTGGATGACGTCGAGACGGCCAGGATTCGCGAGTTCGAGACCGGCCTGTACCGATTCCTCGACTCCACCTACCCCGATCTTCTTCCGGCGATCGCCAAGGAGCGGGCTCTCTCCGACAAGCTGTCTGAGCAGCTCAAGAAGGCCGTGACCGACTATCGGCGCCAGGGTGGCTTCGGCAAGGCGGATGAGCCCGAGGCCAAGGATGCCGGCGAGGAGGCACAGGCGGATGAGCCCGAGGCGGGGGATGCCGGCGAGAAGGCGAAGTCAGACGGCGGCGAGCAGGAGCAACCCGCTCAAGCCGCGGCTCCCAGCGAGCCGGCACCGACCGAGGCCGCCGCGTCCGATGCTGGTACGGCCGAAGCCGGGCCGGTCGAGAAGCCGAAGCCTCCGGCGCGCAAGCCCGCTGCGAAGCGAGCCCGCGCCGCGGCGGAGAAGCCGGCAACGAAGCGGAAGCCCAGAAAGCGGGCCGGCGCCTAGATGGCGACCCTCAAGGAGATCCGGGGGCGCATCGGCTCCGTGCGCAACATCGCCCAGATCACGCGGGCGATGGAGATGGTGGCCGCCTCGCGCATGAAGCGCGCCCAGGAAGCAATCCTGGCCGCCCGCCCCTACTCTGACGAGCTGCGCGACGCGCTCAGCCGGGTCGCGGCGGCGGTGACCGAGGAGGTCCACCCGCTCCTCGCCCGGCGCCCCGTCCGGCGGATCGGGCTGATCGTGGTCACCACCGATCGTGGGCTTGCGGGTTCGATCAACTCGAACGCCATTCGTGCCACGCTGCGCTATCTGAACGAGCGGTCGCGATCCGACGACGCCGCGGCGGTCGAGATCGAGGCGATCACCGTTGGTCGCAAGGGGCGCGACGCGCTGCGCCGGGTCGGCATTCCGATCGCCGCTCACTTCTCGCAGCTCGGCGACCGGCCGTCGTTCGGGGACGTGACGCCGCTTGCGCGCGTCGTGGTCGACGACTTCATCGACGGCAAGTACGACGAGATCGCCATCGAGTACAGCTCGTTCATCTCGACGCTCACGCAGCGGCCGGTCATCAAGACGATCCTGCCGGTCGAGCAGCCCGAGATGGAGGAGCATCGGGCCGCGACGAACGACGAGTACCTGTTCGAGCCTTCGCCGGAGGCGGTCATCCGGCGTCTGCTGCCGCACTACGTGGCGATCGACATCTATCGGGCCGTGCTGGAGAACAACGCCAGCGAGCAGTCGGCGCGCATGATCGCCATGCGCAACTCGACCGACAACGCCAATGAGCTGATCGACGACCTGACCCTGGTCTACAACAAGACCCGGCAGGCCAACATCACTCGCGAGATGAGCGAGATCGCTTCCGGGGCCGAAGCCCTGGCGGGCTGAGGCGAGCGAGGACCGCAACAAGGAGATGAGCTAGACCGATGGCGACCGGAAAGGTGATCCAGATCACGGGGCCTGTCATCGACGTGGAGTTCCCACCGGGCGAGCTGCCCGACATCTACAACGCGCTCGAGATCCAGCGTCCCGCCGCGTCGCGCAAGTCCGCCAAGCCGGTCGGCTCCAAAGGCGGCGCAAAGCGTGGCGCCGGGGACGATCGGACCCTGGTCGTCGAGGTCCAGCAGCACCTTGGCAACAACTGGGTGCGCGCCGTCGCGATGTCGACCACCGACGGCCTGGCGCGTGGCCTCGACGCGGTCGACACCGGGGCGGCGATCACGGTGCCGGTGGGCGAGCCCACGCTCGGTCGCGTTTTCGATGTGCTGGGCCACCCGATCGACGGCAAGGGCAAGGTCAAGTCGACCGCGACCCTCCCGATCCATCGTCGGGCGCCAGGCTTCGAGGAGATGGAGACCGAGGCGCAGGTCTTCGAGACCGGCATCAAGGTCATTGACCTGATCGCGCCGTTCAAGCGTGGCGGCAAGGTGGGTGTCTTCGGTGGCGCCGGCGTTGGGAAGACGGTCATCATCCAGGAGCTGATCCGCAACATCGCGGCCGAGCACGGTGGCTACTCGGTCTTCGCCGGCGTAGGGGAGCGGAGCCGCGAGGGGAACGACCTGATCGGGGAGATGACCGAGTCGGGCGTCATCGAGAAAACGGTCATGGTGTTCGGCCAGATGAACGAGCCGCCGGGCGCGCGGCAGCGTGTCGGACTCACCGCTCTCACGATGGCGGAGTACTTCCGCGACGAGGAGGGGCGCGACGTGCTGCTCTTCATCGACAACATCTTCCGCTTCACCCAGGCCGGCTCCGAGGTCTCGGCGCTCCTGGGCCGGATGCCATCGGCGGTCGGCTACCAGCCGACCCTGGCGACCGAGATGGGCGACCTGCAGGAGCGGATCACCTCCACGCGCAAGGGTTCCATCACCAGCCTGCAGGCGATCTTCGTGCCGGCCGACGACTATACCGATCCGGCTCCCGCCACGACCTTCGGTCACCTCGACTCGACCGTGCGCCTGGAGCGCTCGATCGTCGAGCTCGGCATCTATCCGGCGGTAGATCCGCTGAACTCGACCTCCACGGTGCTGGACCCACGGATCGTTGGCGACGAGCACTTCGAGGTTGCTCGCGAGGTGCAGCGCACGCTGCAGCGCTACAAGGACCTGCAGGACATCATCGCCATCCTGGGAATGGACGAGCTCTCCGAAGAGGACAAGGTGACTGTCTCCCGCGCACGCCGGCTCCAGCGCTACATGAGCCAGCCGATGTTCGTCGCCGCGCAGTTCACCGGCCGCGACGGGAAGTACGTCGAACGCAAGGAGACGGTGCGTGGCTTCAGGGAGATCCTGGAGGGAAAGCACGACCAGCTCCCCGAGCAGGCCTTCTACATGGTCGGCTCGATCGAGGAAGCGGTCGAGCAGGCGGAGACGATGAAGTGAGACCGATGCGGGCGTGCCCCGACCGCGTCCAGTGGCGGTTCTCTTCTCGAGCCTCGACGATGGAGGCGCAGTAATGCCACTGCAGCTGGAGATCGTCAGTCCGGAGCGGCTCGCCTACACCGACGAGGTGGACATGGTGATCGTGCCCGGGATCGATGGCCAGCTCGGCATTCTGCCGCATCACACCCGGCTCATCAGCGCGCTTGGCGTCGGCGAGCTGCGGATCAAGAAGGGCGGCACCGAGCAGAGCATGCTGATCAGCGGCGGCTTCGTCGAGGTACGGCCCGACAAGGTGATCGTGCTGGCGGACCTCGCGGAGCATTCGGACGAGATCGATGAGGCGCGCGCCATCGAAGCACGGCGCCGGGCCGAGGCCGAGCTCGAGCAGGTGCAGGCGCCGGCCGATCTCGCACGCGTGCGGGCCGCGCTGCAGACGGCGCTCATGCGCGAGCGCATCGCGACCCGGCGGCGGAGCCGCGGCTGATCCTGATCGGCCACCGCGCAGGCGGCTCGTCGGTCGGGTAGCATCGCTCGATGGATGAGAAGGAGATGACCGCCGCCGAGGCGGAGGCGGCTCACCTGCGCGGTCCGCAGAGCACGGTCGATCATTCATTCCGGCGCATGCAGGACCTTCGAAAGGTGAGCCGCGACTACCCGTTCATCTGCCCCGTCGATTTCAAGCCGCACAAGGGCTCACCCCCGGGCGAGGATCCGAACAACGACCCCACCTTCGTGGAGCGGCACGACCCGAACGACGGCGCCCACTACACCGGCTGATGCAGAGCTGCAGCCAGTGCGGCACGCGGGCGCCTCAGCTGCCAGTTCGGATCGAGGTGGTGCGCGAGAGCGGGCCGATCGGCCTGGCATCGGCCGCCGGGGTGAGTAGCAACTTCACACGAGGCTTCAGCTTCTGCTCGGCCGACCACCTGTACCAGTGGGCTCGTGAGGGTCGATACATGATCTGCAACCACCAGCCCACGGCGTTCGAGGCGGGCATGCAGCCGTACCTGCCGTCGCGGCACATGGGTGGCCGGGTCGGGCTGTGCGACGGTCATCACAGAGGCGGGCACGAGTGGAAGGAACCCTGGCCGAGCTGAGGAGGTAACCGATGGCGACCGGCATCCAGGTGGTCTTCGCCTGCGCCGATCCACTGAGTTGGGATGTAGGACCCCGAGGGGAACGAGTTCTGCGTCCAGTGAAGGCCGCCCGCTAGACTGCATCGGTCCATGCAGAAGTTCGTCGTGACCGGGGGCGTGCCGCTTCGTGGAGAGGTCGCGATCGCCGGCGCCAAGAATGCTGTTCTGAAGCTGATGGCGGCGGCCGTGCTGACCGACGAGCCGTGCCTCCTGACCAATGTGCCGCGCATCAGCGATGTGGCGATCATGCGCGAGACGATGGGAGACATCGGCTTCTCGGTCGACGCGGTGGCCGGGGCTGGCCTGCGACTCGCCGCGCGGGAGGCCCAGTGGCTCTTCGTGCCGCTCGAGGCGGCCATGAAGATGCGCGCCTCCTTCATTCTGCTCGGCCCCCTGCTCGCCAGGTTCGGCCAGGTGATCATCAGCAATCCCGGCGGGGATCGGATCGGTCGGCGGCCGGTCAACCTGCACGTCGCGGCCATGGAGGCGATGGGCGCCCACATCGAGTACAAGAACGGGTACTACTTTGCGTCGGCGCCGGGGGGTCTGCGCGGTGCACGCATCGTGTTTCCGTACGTCACGGTGATGGGGACCGAGAACGCGCTGCTGGCCGCCTCGCTCGCGTACGGCACCACCGTCATCGAGAACGCCGCACAGGAGCCCGAGGTCGATGACCTGATCTCGATGCTATCCGCGATGGGTGCGCAGATCACCCGAACCGCTCCGCATCGCCTGGAGATCGACGGCGTCGAGCGGCTGAGCGGCGTCGAGCACCGAGTGATCGGTGACCGGCTGGAGGCGGGCACCTTTGCCATCGCTGCCGCGATCACCGGCGGCGATGTCCTCATCCGCGGCGTCGAGCCGGAGCACCTGGCCGCCTTCCTCGACGTGATCGGCCGAATGGGCGTCCCATTCACGCACGAGGACGGTGGCCTGCGGGTGCGCGGGGCCGATGCCCTGCGCGCCGTGGATATCGAGACACAGCCGTATCCGGGTCTCGCGACCGACCTCCAGGCGCCGCTTGCCGTCCTCATGACTCAGGCCTCCGGAGAGAGCCGCATCCACGAGACGATCTACGAGGACCGCCTCGAGTACACCCGTGAGCTGTGCCGCATGGGCGCCGCCATCGAGGTCCTGGACGAACGCCATGCGCGGATCACCGGACCCACCCCGCTCCAGGCGCGGGAGCTGCAGATCGCCGATCTGCGCGCCGGGGCGACGCTGATCCTGGCCGCCCTCGCGGCGGAGGAGACGAGCATCATCTCCGGGGTCGAGCATGTCGACCGCGGCTACGAGCGGATCGAGTCGAAGCTGGTGGCACTCGGAGCCCAGATCCACCGCATCGACGCGTAGGGCGCGCCCCGCTCAGCGCTGGCAGGCCGGGCACCAGGCGCATGCCTGGTCGCGCCTGCGCCTTCGCGGCGGTGATGGTGCGACCCGTAAGCACCGCACGGAGAACCGCGGCGGTGCGATAGATCGTGTCCCCTTCGGGCATCCGGAGATCGTAGCGGCCCCGGACCATTGGCGGAGGGTCCGTCTCGGGCGGCCTCGGTATACTTCGGGCGCCCCAAAAGCCCCGCATGAGAGCACCGCGCAGCCCGCATGAAGATCGGTATCGACCTCGGCACCGCCAACATCCTCGTCTACGTCAAAGGGCGTGGCGTGGTGCTCAACGAGCCGAGCGTGGTCGCCATCAGCGAGGACGACAATCGGCTGCTGGCGGTGGGGGAAGAGGCTCGCGAGATGATCGGGCGAACACCCGGCAACGTGCGGGCCATCCGCCCGATGCGCGACGGTGTCATCGCCGACTACCTGATCACCGAGGCGATGCTGCGCTACGTGATCAACAAGGTGGCACGCGTCCGGCTATTCAAGCCGGACGTGATGATCAGCGTCCCATCCGGCGTGACGAGCGTGGAAAAACGTGCGGTGAGGGACGCTGCCCTGAAAGCGGGCGCCAGGGACGCCTACCTGATCGATGAGCCGCTGGCAGCGGCGATCGGCGCCAATGTGCCAATCGGAGGCCCGTCAGGCAACCTGATCGTGGATATCGGTGGCGGCACCACCGAGATCGCCGTAATCGCGCTCGGGGGGATCGTGGTCAGCCAATCGGTGCGGGTCGCCGGCAACCGGTTCGACGAGGCGATTGCCAGCTACATCCGCCGCAAGTACAACCTGATGATCGGGGAACGCACCGCCGAGGAGGTGAAGATCCAGATCGGCGCCGCCCTGCCGCTCGACGAGCCGCTGCGCATGGAGGTCAAGGGCCGCGACATGATCGCGGGCCTGCCGCGCACGATCCCAATCACGTCGACCGAGATCACGGAGGCGATCGAGCAGCCGCTCCAGCAGATCATCACCGCGGTCCGCAATGTGCTCGAGCAGACCCCACCCGAGCTCAGCTCCGACATCATCGACAAGGGGATGGTGATGTCCGGCGGCGGCTCGCTGCTGCGCAACCTCGACACCCTGCTGACCCAGGTGACCGGCATCCCGTGCCACGTGGCCGAGAACGCGCTCAACAGCGTCGCCATCGGCACGGGGCTGGCGCTTGAGCACCTCGGCACCTACCGCAAGAGCCTGGTGAGCCAGTAGTGACTGCGGCGGCACCATCAGCCGCCGCGCGGGTCGGTTCGCGTGAACGAACCGGCAGACCCGCCGATGCCGCCCGCGTCTTCGCCGATTTCCACATCCACACCCGTTTCTCGCGTGACTCGCTCCTCACCGAGGAGCGGTTCGTCCGGATCGCCCTGGAGCGCGGGCTGACACACGTCGCGATCACGAACCACAACAACGTCGAGGGCGCTATCGCCGTTCGTGACAAGGCGCGCGAGCTGGGCCTCGACGACCGGTTGACCGTGATCCTCGGCGAGGAGGTGAGCACCAGCGCCGGCGAGGTCGTCGGCCTCTTCCTGCAGCGCACGATCCCGCGCGGGCTCACCGCCGATGAGACGGCCGATGCCATCCATGCGCAGGGTGGCCTGGTGGTTGTTCCGCACCCATTCGACCCGTTCCGCAATGCCCACATTCGCGAGGAGCCGCTGACCCGGCTTGCCGAGGCGGGCAAGATCGACGCGATCGAGGTCTTCAACTGCCGGGTGACCCTGAGCCGCCATAACCTCAAGGCGGCCGAATTCGCGGCCCGCTACCGGATTCCGGGGATCGCCGCATCGGACACGCACTCAGCGTACGAGATCGCCATGGCCTCGAACGTCCTGCCGCCCTTCTCGGACGCCGCTGAGCTCAAGGCTCTACTGCCGACGAACGAGTGGCACGCGACCCGCTCGACCGTCCTCATTCACCTGACGACGCGCTGGGCGGTCTGGAAG
>JALYSK010000006.1 GCA_030854805.1 Chloroflexota bacterium
CCACCGGCACACCGAAGACGGCCATCACCGCGTCGCCAATGAACTTCTCAACCGTCCCGCCGAGCCCCTCGATCTCCTCGCGCGCGAGGGCGAAGTACTCTCCCATCAGCTCGCGAACCACCTCGGCGTCCAGCGCCTCTGCGAGCCGGGTCGAGCCGCTCACGTCGGCGAAGAGCAGGGTGACAAGCTTCCGCTCCTCCCCCGCGGACGCTGGGCTCAGCAGCGCGAAGCCGCAATTTGGGCAAAAGGTGAAGCCCTCCGCGACGTCGCGGCTGCACGACTGGCAGGCGGTCACCGCCATAGTCTACGGCGCGGCCACGGCATGGATGCTTTTCGCGAAACCGCCTCCAGATCAGACTCAGGGGTGGCGTTGCTGCCGGTGATCCCGATCCACGCCTGCAGGGCAGCTAGTCAGCGTGCCCGCTCCAATCCTCAGTTCTGAGCGTGAAGGGTGGGCCCAGTTCAGACGCGATCGCCCCGAAAGCGGGTGCCGGTTCAGGTTGTCGTGCCCACTCGTCACGGCCTGCGAGGGAGGCGTAAACTAGCCCGGTTCGCAGGGGAGGCAGGCAGACGGCACGTCAGGGTGTGCCGACCGGAGCGGCTCGCAGAGGCAGCATCGCGCTCGCGATCGCCATCCTAATCAGCGCAGTCCTGCCCGGCTCGGTATCCGCGGCCACGCTCCCCCCGATCGTCCCCGACGGCGACGGCAGCCGCGACGCGGCGATCCTGGTCCGTGGGACGACGATCGCCTGGGACGCGATTAACGAGACGATCGCCGCAGCTGACACGGCGACCTACCTCCAGAACAAGCAACGGGTGTCGGGCCGCTACCACGCCCAGCTCCGGTCGATGCCGGCCGATTTCACCTCGATGTCCACGCTGTCGATCACGATCCGGGCCCGGACGACGGGGGTGTCGAACGACCGAACGACGCTCTTCGCCCAGCTCGTCGCGGCTGATGAGGTGACGCCGCTGTCGGCCGAGGTCGCGGTCGCGACGAACCCGGGCCGCTCGGCCTGGACGACGTCGCCTGCGGTCGCGTTCGGCGGCCTCGTCGCGAGCTCGAAGGCAACCTGGGACGGCGCTCGCCTCCGTCTCCGCTGGGCATACGAGGCGGTCGGCTCGCGCGACTCGACCCAGCTCCGGCTGACCGCGGTCGAGCTGAGCGGGACCTACGCGACCGGCAGTCCGCCGCCCGACACTGACCCACCCGGGCTGACCGGGGCGTCGGTGAAGAGCGCCGCGCTAACCCTCGCGTACGACGAACTGCTCGATGCGAGCTCGGTCCCGGCTTCCGGGACGTATACCGTCCTCGTCAACCGCATCGGCCGGACGGTCTCGACCGTTGGCATCGCCGGGTCGGCGGTCACCCTGACGCTCGTCTCTCCCGTCGTCTCGACTGACCCGGTCACCGTTTCGTATGGCGTCCCCGTGACGAACCCCGTCCAGGATGCGGCCGGCAACGACGCCCCGGCCATCAGCGGCCAGATAGTGACGAATGCGACGCCGCCGCCCGGCGGTGGCATCAACGCCTCGGGAAACGAGATTAATGATGCGATGCGGGCGGCCGGCCTCCACGGCGACGGGCGCCTGCCCGACTCCAGCTACGGCATTTGGGAGGCCGCGACCAACCTGGATCCGAACGGCGGCTTCGAGGACGGGAGCGCCGGCGGTTGGGTCGCGACGGGCGGCACAGTCAACGGCTCGACCGACCAGGCGAAGTTCGGCAGCCGGAGCAGCCTCGCGACCGCGTCGGCGCCTGGCGACAGCGTATCGAAATCGGTCGGCGGCCTGACGGCATTGACGACCTACAGCCGCTCGTTGTGGATCCACCGGACAGAGACCGCCGCGGTCCTGACGGTCAGCGTTCTCAACCGGCTCGCCACGGGGACCCTCGCCAGCGCGCAGGTCCCGTCGGTGCTCGGCTGGAGCCGGGTCGCGCTGGCGCCCCGGACCGAGACGAGCCAGACCTCGCTCACGACCCGCATCGCCTCTGATACGGGCGGCGTGACCTGGTACGTCGACGGGGCGCAGCTCGAGCGGAACGTCGTTGCGACCCCGTATGTCGAGACGAGCGGCGCGACCGCCAGCCGCGGGCCGTCAAAGGTCAGCGTCGTCGGAACGCCGGTCGCGCCGACCCAGGGCTGGGTGGCGACACGGATCCGCCTGGGCTTCGCGAGCTCGACGCCCTTCGCGCCGGACCCCGGGATTCTCGACATGAGTGTCTCGAACAGCGACGCCCTGTTCTGCTACTGGGACGTTGCCTCGCGGACGTTCCACCTCGAGCGCCACAGGTCCGGGTCCGGGACGACCGCGGCCTCGGCCGCCCAGACGTTCGCGTCCGGGACGGTCAAGACCGTGATTTTCGCGTGGACCGCGACGGAGGTTCGGGTCAGCGTCGACGGCGGGACGTTCACCAGCACCGCAAACACGACGATCCCTGGCCAGGCGACGCTCTACGTCGGCTCCGACCAGGTCCAGGGAAACGGCTCTAACCGCCAGGCGGATTCCGACTACTTGTGGGTCGCCGGCGGGAGCGGAACGCTGTCGAACGCCGACGCGGCGACGATCCACGGCTTTGGCGACACCGATCACGGCCAGGGTGACTTCCCGGGGAGCGCGACGTTCGCCTGGCCGGCGAACTAGCGACGGCTGGGGGCGCCTAGACGCTCCCCAGAGGTGTAGATCGTGTTCCAAGGTGTACGTCGCGGGTTCGAATCCGCTGCAATCCCTGGGCGGCTAACCCTTCGGCTTCTTCGGCTGCTTCTTCTTGGGCGGCCGCTTCGGGGTCTTGTCAACCATCCGGTGCCTCCTTCGGTGGGAGCTCGATTGGCTCGGGCTCGGTTTCGGTGGCGGGCGTCTCTGCGTCGGCAGGTCCGCGTGCTGCGGCTTCCCGCGCCTTGAGCTGCTCGATCAGACCATCTCGTCTGCGATCGGCCGACTCTCGGGCCTCGAGCTCGTCACGCTGACGGATCCGCCTCCGCTTCATGACGCGGAGTGTACTCGCGAAATCGACCGGTTCAGGTCACTGCCTCGTCGCCAGCCTCGTCGTCAGCCGCCTTCCCGGAGCGAGCTGCTCGCTCGCGGTCGGCCTCGATCCTGATCACGACGACGAGGACCAGCAGGAAGATGATTCCGAACACGGCGAGGATCAGCAGAACGGTCAGCAGCGACATGCGGAGCAGTCTAGCCGCGGCGTCAGGCTCGGGCGAAGAGCACGTGCCGCGCCGGCGTCCGCCGCCGCCGCAGCCGCGCCAGCTGGGCACCAACAACCCGGGCGCCACACGTGACGCACACCGTCCAGCGCCCGTCTCGCACCAGGCGGATGCGGTGCTCGGCCACCACAACGCGCCACGGCCGGCGCGTTTCACGCAGCCGGGCGCGCCGTTCCGCGAGGGCCGCGGCTGCGCCGGGCACTTCGAGGGCGATGGCGTGGCGCAACGAGCTCGGATAGCGGCCCGCCTCCCGGGCGAGCGCCTCCTCATCCGGGATGCCGTGAGCACGGTAGAGGGGGAAGGCGCGCAGGTAGAAGGCACGGTCGTGATGCACCACGCGTCGCCGGACTCGACGCGGCCGCGGCCCAATCCAATGTGCCAGCTCGTGGAGCAGCGTCAGTCGAGCATCGAGCTCGTCGCTGCCGGCGCTGACCGAGATCATGCGGAGCGAAGGGCGCGTCACCCCTGACGAGTGAGGACGGCGGCGCGCGCACCAGCGGACCACGCTGGGGGCGTCGACCCGTGCATCGGTGCAGACCGCCTCGATGAGCTCAGATGCCCAAGCCGGAAGACGAGGCGACCGGAATGCTTGGACGGGTGCCTGAGTTGCGAGCCGCATCGGTGGGCAGACGATAGCGCATGGCCGTGCTCTTGCTTGCTCGGCAGGCGTGCGCACCTTCATCCGCGAGAACTCGCTCTCGCTTGCGGCGTTCAGCGGGTCGACAGAATCCAAGCCGGTCGCGGACCCCAACACGGAGACCGGCAGCGCATGAGAAACGATAGGCTGGGCCCATGAAGATCGGACTGATGATGCCAATCGGCGAGCGGGAAACCGAACAGGGCCCGCTCCCCTACTCCGTCCTGGAGGAGATGGCGCTCCGCGCAGAGGCCGATGGCCTCGATTCGGTATGGGTTGCCGACCATCTTCTCTTTCGGCGCGACGGGGTGACCCGCGGGATCCACGAAGCGTGGACGATGCTCACCGCATTCGCCGCGGTGACAACACGGGTGGCGGTCGGAACGCTGGTGCTGGCGCTCCCGTTTCGCAGTCCCGGGGTCACCGCGAAGATGGCGGCCGCGCTCGACGAGGTGAGCGGCGGGCGGCTCATCCTCGGGATCGGCTGCGGCTGGCATGAGCCGGAATTCGACGCCTTCGACTTCCCGTTCGATCATCGTGTCGGCCGCTTCGAGGAGGCGGCTGAGATCCTGGTGCGGCTGCTGCGCGAGGGTCACGCCGACTTCCACGGTCTGTATCACGTGGCTCGCTCGATCGAGCTGCGGCCGCCCGCGGCTCCCGGCCGTCCGCCGATCCTGATCGCCGGGAAGCAGCCACGCATGCTGCGCCTCGTGGCTCGGCACGCTGAAGCCTGGAACGCGGCGTGGTATGGCACGCTCGATGAAGCGGATGAGCTGCGCGAGCGCCTCGGGGGGCTCGCGGCCGCGCTCGCCGCGGAGGGCCGCGACCCTGCCACCCTCGAGATCACCGTGGGCCTGAATGTGGCCTTTCCCGACTTCGCTGGAGACGAGGAGCTGCCCGCCCACGTCATCTCAGGGAGCGTTGAGCAGGTCGCAGATGGCCTGCGCGGCTACGAGGCCGTCAACGCCTCACACCTGATCGTGTCGCTCACCCCATCGACGACGGAGGCGGTCGCTTTGCTGGCGCGGGCCGCCCTGCTTGCCCGCGTGCCGGTCGCGGCCGGCTGATCATCCGCGGCGCGCCTGGAGGAGCTTTCCGAGCTCGACCAGCCAAGCGTCGAGCTCCGGATCCCCATAGGTGTACTCGTCGTAGGTGAAGCCGCTCATCGCCGACCCGTAGCGGTCCACGTAGTCGGCCGCAGCCATCTCGCGAAACGGAAAGAGGGTGTGTGCGCGAGTCTCGCGCTCCGCGTCCGCCGGGGGTCGTTCCGCCGTCCGCGCCGCGTCGTGGCGCGATCGCCATCGGCGCGTGAGGCGCTCCAGCCGGGCCCGCCGGGCGTCATTCATCTGCTGCGGGGCGGAAGGGCGGCTAGCCCGCTGGGGCGGGCTCAGCGTCCGCGGACGCGGGGTGGTCGAGATCGACCGGCATCGATCCTTCGTAGAGGCCAAGCCGCGCAATCGCGCGCTGCAGCCAGCCGGGGGCCCACCAATTGGCGCGGCCCATGACCCGCATGAATGCAGGCACCAGGATGCCGCGCACGATGGTGGCATCGATGAGGACTGCGAGCGCCTGGCTCAGGCCAATCGCCTTGATGAACACCACCGAGCTGAGCGCAAAGGCCCCGAAGACGGCAACCATGACCAGGGCGGCGCCGGTGATGATCCCGCCGGTCAGGCCGATCCCCTCCGCCACCGCGACCGTGTTGTCGCCGGTCGCCAGGTAGCGCTCCCGGATCCGGGAGAGGAGAAGGACCTCGTAGTCCATCGACAGCCCGAAGAGGATCGCGAACATGATCACCGGGGTGCTGGCCACCAGCGTTCCGGAGGCCGTGAAGCCGAGCGGCCCTGACAGGTGCCCCTGCTGGAAGATCCAGACCAGCGCGCCAAAGCTGGCGCTGACCGAGAGGAGCGACATGAGCACGGCCTTGATCGGCAGGAGGATCGATCCGAAGGAGAGCAGCAGCACGAGCGCGGTCACGCCCACCACGATCAGCACGGCGTACGGCACCGATCGGTTGAAGCTGCCGATGAAGTCGCGCGACCGCGAGGAGAGGCCGGCCGTCAGGAACTCGCTGGTGGCTGGCGGCGGGACGGCGCGGATCTCATCCACCAGCGCTCGGCCGGCGTCCGAGTCTGGCAGCCGATCGCTGAAGACCTGCACCTTCACGGTGTCGCCGGCCAGCCACTGTTGCATCCATGGCGCGAACTGGGCTGGGCGCTGCGCAGCTGGCGCCTGCAGGAGCTGCTCGTAGGCCGCCGCATCCATTCCCTTCGGCGGGTCGAGCACGCTCTCGACCTCCTTGACTCCCTGGAAGCCTCGCATGCGTTCGACGTAGGCGCGCAGGCCGGGCAGCTCGTTGGCCAGGCCGTCGGCGGCGACCTGGCTCGGGTAGGTGACCGCGACGACGATCGGATCCGTGTCGCCACCGGGGAACTCCGCGGCGAGGACCTGGAACCCGGTCCGGGCCGGCGAAGGTGGCAGGTCGTCCAGGTTCCCGCCGGTCGACAGCTGGAGGCTCAGGAACGGCGAGCCGGCAAGCAGCAGCAGGGCGAGCACCGGCAGCCCAATGAGCAGTGGCCGGCGCATCACGCGAGAGGCGACCCACGACCAGACGCCGTGCCCCTGGCGCCGGTCGGCGGCGACCGCGTCATCCTCGACCAGCCGCACGGCGCGCGGCAGCGGCACACGCAACCGATTGACCCGATGCCCGAGCATGCCGAGCAGCGCCGGGAGGACAGTCAGCGCAAACAGGAGCGTGGAGACGACGGTGATCACGCCGGCGATACCCATACTCCTCAGCGCCGGCGACTCGAAGACGGTCAGCGCCGAGAGGCCGATGGCGACCGCCACGCCGGAGACCGCCACCGCTTTGCCAACGGTGGCCATCATGCGCTCCACCGCCACGTCGACCGGGTGATGGCGCAGCTCCTCACGGAAGCGGCTCACCATGAAGAGCGAGTAGTCGATGGCGAGCGCCAGCCCGATCATGCTGGCGATATTGGTCACGAAGATCGACATCTCGGTCACGCTCGCCAGCAGGCCAATCACCGCGAAAGCGCTCGGCAGGGCCAGGGCCGCCATGAGCATCGGCAGCGAGGCCCCGATCAGGGTGCCGAAGACCGCGAGCAGGATGACGAGCGCGATCGGCAGGCTGATCATCTCGGCCCGGACGAGATCTGACTCGATCTTGTCGTTGAACTCGTGATAGAGCTGCGGGACGCCGGTGATGTAGGTCTCGACTCCGGACGGCGGTTCCACCAATCCGGCCAGGCGCGCCGCGTCGTCGACGGCTGCCTCGTCCTGCTCGGTGAGGCGGATCAGCGCGAAGGTCGCGCTCCCGTCGCGGCTCAGGAACTTCGGATCCTGCACCGTCGCATACGTGAGGACGTCGTTGACGACGGGATCGTCGGCCACCTTCTGCACGCTGGCGGCAACCTGCTTCTGGAAAGCGGGAGAGCCCGCGTCCTTCGCCGGATCGCGATACACGACGATCATCGCGGTCGCCTGCACACCGAAGCGGTCGGCCAACAGCTCCTCGGCGCGCAGCGCCTCGGACCCCGGTACGTTCCAGCCGCCCTGGATCAGCTTTCCGCCGGCGACCGCAACCCAGGCGTTGAGACCAATGACGAGAGCAAGCGCGAGGAGCGGCAGCCAGCGACGGAAGCGATAGTCGAACCTGCCGAGAGCGGCGAACACCAGATCCCTCCGATGACGTGCGCGGTCGTGTGCCAGTCTGGCCGCGCCACTGTAGGACGCGCCGGAGCGATCGTCCACCGAGCACCTGCGTCGGTATGATCCCGCGGTGACGACGCTGGTACCCACCACCTGGTGGCGAGGGCTGGGCAGCCTGACCAGATCGGGCAGCGCCGCCGAGGGGCTCGCCTGGGCCCTTTACGACTTCGCCAACACGATCTTCTCGTTCGCCATCGTCAGCTTCGCGATGAGCCTCTGGGCGATCCGCTTCCTGGGGGAGGCGAACGGTCAGTTCTGGTTCACCGTCGCGGTCTCGGCATCGGTCCTGGTCAACGCGATCGTCTCGCCGGTGCTCGGCGCCATGTCCGATCGGGCCGGCAGGCGCAAGGGATTTCTCCTCGTTTTTACCGTGCTGGCGATCGTGCCGACCACCCTGATCGGTACGGTCGACATCGGCCTGGGGCTGCTCTTCTTCGCGCTCGCGAACTTCGCCTACCAGGCGGCGCTCATCTATTACGACGCGCTGCTGCCCGATGTCGCGCGCCCCGAGACCCGTGGAAGGCTGAGCGGGATCGGCGTGGCCCTGGGCTATCTCGGCACCATCGTCTCCGGCCTGCTGCTGCGCCTCACCTTCGAGGACGGCGAGACGACCGCGCTGAGCTTCCTGCTTGTCGGCTCCCTGTTCGCCCTCTTTGCGGCGCCCCTCTTCCTCATGGTCCACGAGGGAAGGAGGCCGGGCGTCCCGGTCCGGCTGCTCGACGCCCTCCGATCATGGTCGCAGCTGCGCTCGACCGTCGCTCACGCACGCGAGTCGCCGGGCCTCCTGCGCTTCCTGGTCGGCCGCTTCTTCTACACCGATCCGGTCAATACTGCGATCGCGATCATGAGCGCTTTCGCGACCCAGGCGATCGGGTTCACCTCGAGCGAGGCGCTCAGCATCCTGCTGCTGCTCACCGTGGTCGCCGTGCTCGCCTCATTCGGCTGGGGTCTGATGGTCGACCGATGGGGCCCGAAGCGCACCTTGCTCCTCGTGCTCGGTGTCTGGGCGCTTGGCCTGCTGCTGCTGGGCCTGAGCCTTCAGCGCATCCCGTTCTACGTTGCGGGCGCGCTGCTGGGTGCCGGACTGGGCGGCGTGGCGGTGACCGATCGTCTTCTCCTTCTCCGCCTGGCGCCACCTGACCGGGTGGGTGAGATGTTCGGGCTCTACGGGCTGGTCGGAAAGTTCAGTGCGGTGATCGGCCCGGTGCTCTACGGTGTGATCGTGCTGGTCCTGCTGCAACCGCTCGGCAAGCTCGCCTACCAGGCCGCGATCCTCAGCCTCCTGGCCCTGCTGCTGGTCGGCTATCTGATCGTTCGCCGCGTGCCCGAGGGGGTGAACCGATGACGCTCGTGGTTGCCCATCGCGGCGCCTCGACTACGGCGCCGGAGAACACGATCGAGGCCTATCGGCTGGCGATCGAACAGGGAGCCGATGCGATCGAGCTCGACGTGCACCTGACGGTCGACGGCCAGCTGGCGGTCATTCACGATGAGACGCTCGAGCGCACGACCGACGGCAGCGGTGCCGTCGTGGCGCTCACCATGGACCAGATCCGCGCCTTCGACGCTGGCGCGACCTTCGCCGGCAGCGACGGCTCGTTTCCATACCGCGGGCACGACCTCCGCGTACCGACCCTTTCCGAGGTGATCGAGTGGCTTCCCGCTAAGGTCGGGCTGGTCATCGAGATCAAGGCGCGCGCTGCCGTGGACGAGGTGGTGCGCCTGCTTCGCCAGGCCGACGACGTGCGCGGGCGAGCGAGCGTGATCAGCTTCGATGAGCAGGCGATCCAGCGCTCGCGCGAGCTAGATCCCGAGCTGACCACCGGCCTCCTCCTGGTGCCGTTCGACAGCCTCGAGCGGGGCCTGGTCTGGGTCACGGAGCACGGGCACGCTGGGATCCACCCCTGGGACGGTGACCTCGGGTTGGATCCGA
>JALYSK010000016.1 GCA_030854805.1 Chloroflexota bacterium
GAGGTCTCGTTCGACGCGCAGAACCGCCTGTGGGACACCGGCGCGGTCAGCGAGACCAATGACACCGTGCGCGTCTACTGCGACCCGCGACCGCCCTTCGGCCGGATCGGCCTGGTGCTGCGCCGGGAGTGAGCCTCTTCACTCACGCTTTCCGCCCGGCTCTTCCGCCGCTCATCGTGAGCGGGCGAGCTCCTGGAGCGCGGCCTTGATGCGCGCGTCGAGCCCGCCCTCGGAGCCGGCGACCACGCTGGCCGCGCGCCGCGCCTCGGAGGCGGTGTAGCCGAGCGACTCGAGTGCCGCGACGACATCGGAGTCGGTCGATCCGACACCCCCCGCGACGCCGGCCGCGTGGACCTTCTCCTTGAGCTCCAGGATGATGCGCTGTGCCGTCTTGCGCCCCACGCCGCTCACCGAGGTGAAGAGGTCGACCTCGTCGTTCACGATCGCCAGCTGCAGCTTCACCACCGGATACGCGGCGGTGATCGCGAGCGCCAGCCGCGGCCCGACCTGGCTGACCGTCATCAACAGCTCGAAGAAGGCGAGCTCCTCCGGCGAGGCGAACCCGAACAGTGCCTGCAGGTCCTCCCGGACGAGGTGATGGGTGAAGACCGATGCCTCCTCGCCCAACCGCAGCTTCGCCAGGAGCGCCGGCCCCGCCATGACCCGGTAGCCGATCCCGCCCACCTCGACCAGGGCGTGGTCCTGGCCGACGTGCGTGACGCGACCCCGCAGTGAGCCGATCACGCGGTCGCGACCCGCGGCTCCGCTGCGGCGCGATAACACGAACCGATGGCGACCGCGAGGGCGTCCGTCGCGTCATCGGCGACGCCCGCCAGCGAGACGCCGAGCAGGCGCTCGACCATGGCTGCCACCTGTCCCTTCTCGGCGGCGCCGTTGCCGCAGACCGCCTGCTTCACCTCGTTCGGCGTGGGCTCGTCGATGCGCAGGCCGTGCTCGGCGGCGACGAGGAGCGCAATCCCGCGCGCCTGCCCGACCGCCATGGCTGTCTGCACATTGCGCTGGAAGAAGAGGCGCTCGATCCCCACCCGATCAGGCCGATGCTGCTCGATCAGGCCGGCCAGCGCCTCGTGGATCTGGCGCAGGCGCTGAGCATCGGTCTCCGTGGCTCCGGTCCGCACGCAGCCCGCATCGATCATGCTCAGCCGGCCGTCCACGAGCGCGACGACGCCAAATCCGCAAGTCGCGGTCCCGGGATCGATGCCGAGCGCAATCACCGGCCCATGGTAGCCGGGTGGTGGATGCTTGACATGTTTCGTCCGCACCATTACACTCGTCACGTACGACCAATCTCGCATGGCGAGCACGCCGTGGGACGTACGGGAAGGACGGTGTAAACGTGTTGATGGATCTGCTCACGCCGCGCGAGGTTGACCTGCTCGTCGACGAACGCATTGCGCGACTCCGCGCGCCTACTCTCCGTCCGGCGCGAAGCGGAACGCTGCGCGCCCGGGTGGGGCAGGCGCTGATCACGCTCGGGAGCGCGCTGGCCGGTGAAGTGGCCGAAGCTTCGACCCACGCCTCCCGGCCGGCCGAACCGGCACACGCCCAGAGCCGCCAGGCGGTCTGACATGGCGCCTGGCCGCCTGCGCGGTGGAAGCCCGACCCTGACCATCGAGGCCGCGCCGGCCTACGAGTTCGTGGTGGCGATCGCTTCGATCTTCGAGGAGCGCGACACGATGGAAGTAGGGTCCGAGTGGTTCGCCGAGGTTGAGGCCCGCGCCGGAGGCGACCTGCTCGCCCGGCTGACCGCATTGAGCCAGGGGGAGAGCGACCCGTGGTTCCACCTCATCTCCCTTGTCTACGCGTCGCCCGCCCCCCGGGACGTTCCTTCCTTCCTCGCGTACCTGCGCAAGACCGATGCGGACGAGATCACTCTGACCCTGCTCGGGTACTACGAGCGTGGCTACCGCCGCGCCGCCGAGCCCGAGGTGATGCGTCGGGCGATCGCCGGCGACCGCGACGCGCAGCGCGAGCTGCATCGCAGCTACTACCCCGAATGGGGAGAGTGGCACGGCTTCCTGCGCTCCGTCTTCGAGCGCGACCCGGCCGCCACCAAGGCGGAGCTGATTGAGCTGCTGGAGGCGTGGGAGGCGTCGGTCTGGCGCACCGAAGAGCCCAAGCTGATGCCGATTCTCGAGCGCGACGCGGAGGCCAAGCGCGGCCTCGCCACCGAGCTGCCGCTGGAGCGCTTCACGGAGGTGGCCACCAACGGAGTCGAGTACCTGGCGCGGCCCGGCGTGCGCGAGGTGGTCCTGACCCCCACCTTCGTCAATCGCCCCTGGGTCTCGACCACCGAGTACCGCGACGTCGACATCCTCACCTACCCGGTCGCCGACGAGAGCGTCACCGCCGAGACCGACGCGCCCCCGCTGCGCCTTGTGCGCCTCTCCAAGGCGCTCGGCGACGAGCGACGGCTGCGCATCCTCCGCATCCTGGCATCCGGCGACAAGACGCTCATGGAGCTCGCCGAGCAGTTCGATGTGCCCAAGACCACGATGCACCACCACATGATCGCGCTCCGCTCGGCCGGCCTCGTCACCCTCACGTCCGGCACGAAGCGCTACCGGCTGCGGCGCGACGCGCTCCCTGACGTCGGGGAGCTCTTGCGTGGCTATGTCGGCGCAGCCACCGATGCCTTGGCCGCACCGGCTCCCACCGCGCGGGCCACTCGCTCAACCCGCCGGCGAGCTGCGCCCCGCAGCTAGGGCCATTTCGGCCGTCACGATTCGGCCATCCCGCCGCGGGCTCAGACGAGCGATCCCTCCAGCTGCTCCATCAACGCGTCGGGGATATCGAAGTTGGCATACACGTTCTGCACGTCGTCGAGGTCCTCCAGGCGCTCCACGAATTGCAGCACCTGCCTGGCGACTTTCTCGTCGGTGATCTCGACGCGCGTGGTCGGCTCCATCGAGAGCTCGGCCGAGTTGGGCTCGTAGCCCGCATCGGTCAGTGCTCGGCGGACGGACTCCAGGTCGGCGGGCTCGGAGTAGACGACGACCGCACCGGCCTCGGGTGAGCTGACGTCGGACGCTCCGGCGTCAATCGCCGCCAGCGACACCTCGTCGGGGTCGCGCCCGTTGAGGGGCACGCTGATCAGGCCCTTCTGCTCGAACTGCCAGGCCACCGGGGAGAGCGAGCCACCCGACTTCGAGAAGGCGCCGCGAATCTCGGACGCGGTCCGGTTCCGGTTGTCGGTCATGGCGGCCACGATCACCGCCACGCTCGCCGGGCCGAAGCCCTCGTAGGTGATCTCCTCGTACTGCTCTCCGTCGGCACCGCCGCCGGTCGCCCGCTCGACGGCGCGCTTGATATTGTCGGCCGGCATCGAGTTGGCTCGCGCCTGGTCGACCGCCATCCGCAGCCGATAGTTCGCGTCGACATCTCCCCCGCCCTGCCGCGCGGCGGTGATGATCTCGCGCGTCAGCTTCGTGAAGAGCGCCCCGCGCTTCGCATCGTTGGCGCCCTTCTGTCGCTTGATCTGGGACCACTTGCTGTGGCCGGACATGCGCCCTCCTTGGTGTGACGCCCGATTCTAGCGCCCCTATTGTCAGCGCCCCTGCCCGGTGGCATGCTCCCCCGGTGAACGCCTCGCGCGGCACCGCGTCGGTGGAGTCCCTGGCGGCGACATGCGCGATGCTCACCGGCCTGGCCGGCCTCGTCTACTCCCTCGCCTTCCTCGGGCTGGTGGTCGCCGGCGTGGCGCCCGGCCCCGGCGTGGTGATCAGCTCGCTCATGCTCCTGCTCGGGGGGTTGCTGTCGAGCTTCGTCCTATTTGCCGTCTACGAGCGCGTTCGACAGGCCGGACCGATGCTCGCCCGCTGGGCGCTGGCGCTGGGACTGGCAGGCGCCCTCGGGGCCGCCCTGCACGGCGGCTATGACCTCGCCAACGCGATCAACCCGCCCGCCTCCGATCCCATTGGGCTTGCCAATCTGCCCAGCTCGATCGATCCGCGCGGCCTCCTCACCTTTGGGGTCAGCGGGGTCGGCGCGTTCGTGGTCGCAGTGTTGATCCGCCGCGGAGGGGCGCTGCCTCGCGGATTGGGGTCTCTCGGGATGGTTGCGGCCATCCTGCTGATCCTCACCTACCTTGGGCGCCTGATCGTGCTGACGCCCACGAGCCCGCTTGTCGCCGCTCCAGCCGCGCTCGTCGGCCTGATCGTGAACCCGGCCTGGTATATCTGGCTCGGGCTCTCCCTCCGCCGGACGCACGGCTCGAACCTATAATTGGTCCCCCACCCCCGCCACCGATCGCCTGAGGCGGATCGCGGATCGGCCTCGGCGCTCTAGCTCGACTGCAAGGAGCACCGATGAAGCCGACCACGCCCGACCGCATCCGGAACATTGCGCTCATCTCCCACGGTGGCGCCGGCAAGACGAGCCTGGCCGAGGCGATGCTCTTCGACGCCGGCGCGATCACCCGGCTTGGCAGCGTGGAGGCCGGCACCTCGACGCTCGACCACGATCCCGACGAGCAGAAGCGCAAGCAGAGCATCAACCTGGCGATCGGCACGCTGGAGGCCGACGGGGTCCGGATCACGATCGTCGACACGCCCGGCTATGCCGACTTCCAGTCAGACGTGGTCGAGGCGCTGGCCGCGGTCGATGCCGCCGTGGTGGTGATCGACGCGTCGGCCGGTGTGGAGGTCGGCACCGAGGAGGTCTGGCGCCTGGCGGAGGAGCGTGGCCTGCCGCGCCTAATCTTCGTCAACAAGATGGATCGCGAGAACGCGAACTATGACGCCGTTCTCGAGAGCCTCAAAGCGAAGTTCGGGCCCAAGATCGCCCCGGTTTACCTGCCCATCGGGTCCGCGGATTCCTTCAGGGGCTATATCGACGTGATCGAGCAGCACGCCAACGTGTACGAGGGCGGCAAGCCCAAGGAGGCGCCGATCCCCGACGAGATGCGCTCCGGCGAGGAGGCCCGGCGCGACGCGCTGGTGGAGGCGGCCGCGGAGGCCTCTGACGAGCTGATGATGAAGTACCTCGACGGCGAGACACTCACCGATGAGGAGATCGAGCAGGCGATGCACAAGGGCACCCGCGAAGGCAGCGTGGTGCCGGTCTTCGTCGGCTCGGCGCTGAAGAATATCGGGGTGCGCGAGCTGACAAGCATGATCGCCAAGCATGTGCCCTCTCCCGCCGAGGTCGGCCAGCGCACCACCGTTGACGGCAAGGAGCTGAGCCCGGACCCGGCACGTCCCTTCGTCGCCCAGGTCTTCAAGACGACCGCGGACCCCTTTGTTGGCCGGCTCACGTACTTCCGCGTCGTCTCCGGCACACTCCACTCCCAGGGCCACGTCTACAACGCGAGTCGCAAGGAGGACGAGCGGATCGGCAACCTGCTCGCCATGCAGGGCAAGGAGCAGGAGAACCTGCCGCAGGTTGGCCCGGGAGATATCGCTGCGGTCGCCAAGCTGACCACCACCACTGCCGGCGACACCCTCACCGCCGACCGTGAGCACGCCGTCGAGCTGCCGCGCTTCGGTTTCCCTGCCCCGAGCCTGCAGATCGCCATCGAGCCGGAGAGCAAAGCCGACCTCGACAAGCTCGGTCAGGCGCTGAGTCGGATGCTCGAGGAGGAGCCATCGGTCCAGGTCCACCGCGACGCGGGAACCGGCGAGACGATCCTGACCGCCATGGGCGACAGCCAGGTTGACGTCCTGGTCGAGCGCCTCAAGCGCAAGTTCGGGGCATCGGTCAAGACCGCGACGCCCCGCGTGCCGTATCGCGAGACGATTCGCGCCGAAGCGAAGGTCGACAACAAGTTCAAGCGGCAGACGGGCGGGCACGGCCAGTACGGGCACGTGGTGATCGAGTTCACTCCGACCGAGTCGGGGACCGGATTCGAGTTCGGCAACAAGATCGTGGGCGGCGTCGTCCCGAAGCAGTACATCCCGGCCGTCGAGAAAGGCCTGCACGAGGCGATGTCAGAGGGGGTCCTGGCGGGCTACCCGGTGGTCGATCTCAAGGCGACCCTGGTGGACGGCAGCTACCACCCCGTCGATAGCTCGGAGATGGCCTTCAAGGTGGCTGCCAGCCAGGCCCTCAAGAAGGCCTTCTCCGAGGCGAATCCGGCGCTCCTGGAGCCGATCATCGAAGTCGAGGTGGTGGTCCCCGACGAGTACATGGGCGACGTGATGGGCCAGATCACCTCCAAGCGCGGCCACGTGCTGGGGATGGACTCAGCGGATGGAATGCAGCACCTTCGAGCGCAGGTCCCACAGGCCGAGATGTTCCACTACGCCACCGAGCTGCGCTCGATCACCCAGGGTCGCGGCCGCTTCAGCTGGAAGCTCGACCATTACGCCGAAGTGCCGCACACGATCGCCGAGCGGGTGATCGCCGAGCACGCGGCCAACGGCGCATCCGACAGGCACTAGACCTATGCCGGCCTACGCCGGCGTCACCTCCGCCACGGCCAGGCGACGCTTGCCGCGACGCAGGACCAGCCAGCGGCCGTGGATCAGGTCCGCCTGCGTCGGCGCGGCGGCGGGATCGGTCACCTTTCGGTTGTTGACGTAGGCACCGCCCTCGCCGATCACCCGACGCGCGTCGCTTCGGCTCTCCGCCAGGCCGGTCGCAACCAGGAGGTCCAGGAGCGAGGGGAGTGGGCCGCCGGCAGGCACTGCGGCGCGCGGCAGCTCGGCCACGGCGGCGCTGACCGTGGCCTCCTCCAGCTCCATCAGCTCCGCTCCGCCGAACAGTGCGGCGCTGGCCGCGACCGCCCGCCGACACTCCTCGGCGCCGTGGACCAGGGTGGTCAGCTCCTCTGCCAGGGCGCGCTGCGCATTGCGCGACTCGGGATGTTCCCGGACCTGGGCCTCGAGGGCCTCGATCTCCTCGTGCGAGCTGAAGCTGAAGGTTCGCAGCAGGCCGCCGACCTCGGAGTCCTCGACGTTGAGGAAGTACTGGTAGAAGGCATACGGACTGGTCAGCGTGGGATCCAGCCAGATGGTTTGTCCCTCGCTCTTCCCGTACTTGCTGCCGTCGGAGCGCGTCAGCAGCGGCGTTGCAAGGGCGTGCACGGAGGCCCCCTCGGCGCGCCGGATCAGGTCCACGCCGGCGGTTAGGTTGCCCCATTGGTCACTGCCGCCGGTCTGCAGCATGCAGCCGTGGCGTCGAAACAGCTCCAGGTAGTCGAGCGCCTGCATGACCTGGTAGCTGAACTCCGTATAGCTGATGCCCTCGTCCGCCAATCGCGCGGCGACCGATTCCTTGGCAAGCATTCGACTGACGCTGAAGTGCTTGCCGATGTCGCGCAGAAAGGTGATCGTCGACATCGGCGCGGTCCAGTCCAGGTTGTTGGCGATGATCGCGGCACTCTCGCCCTCGAACGAGAGGTAGCGCTCGACCTGCGAGCGAATGCGATCGACCCAGCCGGCCACGACGTCGGCCTCGTTGAAGGCCCGCTCGGCCGACTTGCCGCTCGGGTCGCCGACCAGCCCGGTTGCCCCGCCCACCAGGCCGATCGGCCGGTGTCCGGCGAGCTGGAGGCGGCGCATGGTGACCAGCTGCAGGAGGTTGCCGAAGTGCAGGCTGGGCGCGGTCGGGTCGAAGCCGCAGTAGTAGGTCACCGGGCCGGCGGCGAGCGCCGAACGCAGGGCGTCCGGATCGGTGCTCTCCGCGATCAGGCCACGCCAGGCGAGATCGTCGAGGACGGCGGCCGTGTCGGGCATGCGGGCGAGTATAGGGAGGCCCGGCGCGATCCCGTGCTACCCTGCCGCCGGATGACCCGAACTGACCCCCCGCCGCCGCAGCGCGGCCCCTACGCTCCCAACAACCCAAACATACGACCGGGCCGTCGCGTCCCTCGGCAGAGGCGCAGGCCCGCGTCGATCGCGCTGCCGGTGATCATTCTCAGCATCTGCGCCGTGGTGGCGATTGGCCTCTTCATCGGCCTGATGGGCGTCTACACGGCCTACGCCAGCGGCCTCCCAAACGTCGGCGAGATCGAGAACTTCCCGCTCCCCCAGGGCTCGACCGTCCTCTCGGCCGACGGCCAGGAGCTGGCCACCTTCGCCGCCGAGGACCGCCGCGCCATCCCGTACGCCGAGATTCCCGAGGTCATGCGCCAGGCGCAGATCGCCGCGGAGGACCAGACCTTCTGGACGAACCCGTGCATCGACTTCCGCGGGATCGTGCGCGCAGCGCTCCAGAACCTCTCCGCCGGCTCGACGATCTCCGGCGCCTCGACCATTTGCCAGCAGCTGGTTCGCATGCGCCTCTTCGGCCCGGACCTGCTGGCTGACACCGACCGTCGACTCGAACGGAAGATCAAGG
>JALYSK010000055.1 GCA_030854805.1 Chloroflexota bacterium
GGAGACGCCCGATCGCGAAGCAGTTGGTGAACATGTTCTTCGGGAAGCCGATGGCGCGGTAGATCAGTCCGGAGTAGAAGTCGACGTTCGGATAGAGCTTCCGTTCGACGAAGTACTCATCGTGGAGCGCCACCTCCTCCAGGCGTTGAGCCACTTCGAAGAGCTCCTCGTCTGCGCGTGTGGCGGCCAGGACGCGGTCCGCTGCGGCCTTGATGATCTTGGCCCGCGGGTCGAAGTTCTTGTAGACCCGGTGGCCAAAGCCGGCGAGACGGAATGACCCGTTCGGATCCTTTGCGCGATCCACGTACTTCTCTACGTTGCCCCCATCGGCCACGATCCGCTCGAGCGTGTTGATCACGGCCTCGTTGGCGCCGCCGTGCAGCGGCCCCCAGAGGGCGCTGATGCCCGCCGATATCGACGCATACAGGTTCACGTGGCTGCTCCCCACCATGCGCACGGTGGCGGTCGAGCAGTTCTGCTCGTGGTCGGCGTGCAGGATGAGGAGCAGGTCGAGCGCCCGCGCGACCTCGGGATTGGCCTGGTACGGCTCGGCCGGGACGCCGAACATCATGTGCAGCAGGTTGGCCGCGTAGCCGAGATCGTTCTGCGGGTAGACGTAGGGCTGACCGATCGCCTTCTTGTAGGCCCACGCCGCCAGCGTCGGCAGCTTCGCCAGGAGCCGATTGATCGTGATCTCGACGGCCTGCTCGTCGAACGGATCGTGGCTGTCCTGGTAAAAGGTCGAGAGACCGACCGTCCCGGCCGCGAGCACCGCCATTGGATGCGCGTCGTAGGGAAAGCTGTCGAAGAAGCGCCGCATCTCTTCGTGGATGAGGGTGTGATGCGTCACATTGGCCGTGAAGCGGTCGAGCTCGGCCCGGGTGGGCAGCTCGCCATAGATCAGCAGGTACGCGACTTCCAGGAAGCTCGATCGCTCGGCCAGCTGCTCGATCGGATAGCCGCGATAGCGGAGGATGCCCCGCTCTCCGTCGAGATAGGTGATGGCGCTCGTGCATGAGCCGGTACTGCCATATCCCGGGTCTAGCGTGATCAGCCCGGCCTCGGCGCGCAGCTGACCGATCTCGACCGCCCGTTCGCCTTCGGTGCCGGTCACTACCGGAAGCTCCAGCCGTCTGCCGTCCAGGTCGATGCTCAGCGTCTCGCTGCGCGCCAGGGTATCGTGGCTCATCGTGGGATCATCTCCCGCACCGCGTCGCGCTCTTCCAACAGCTCGGCCAGGGTCGCCTGAATTTTGCTCCCGGCCCACTCGCCGTGCTCGATCCCCTGCACGATCTCGAGCCGGCCGGCTGCGGTGGCGCGCAGCGGGAACCCGAAGACGATCCCCTCCGGCATGCCGTATCCGCCATCGGCCGGTGCCGGCACAGCAGCCGAGAACATTTCGCCGCTCGGCTGGGTGATATTCCGGACCGTGTCGATGATCGCGTTGGCCGCCGAGGCTGCGCTCGACTGGCCGCGTGCCTTGATGATCTCGGCCCCGCGCTGCTGCACGGTGGCGATGAAGGCGCCGCGCAGCCAGGCCTCGTCGGTGATCACCTCGGTGGCTGGGCGCCCGCCGATCGTGGCGTGATAGGCGTCCGGGAACTGGGTGCTGGAGTGGTTGCCCCAGATGCCAAGGTCGCGCACCTGGTCGACCGGCGCGTCGGCCTTCATCGCAAGCTGGGCTCGCCCACGGTTCTCGTCGAGCATGGTCATCGCGAACCATCGGTCGCGTGGCACTTCCGGCGCATTGGCGGCCGCGATCAGGCAGTTGGTATTGCACGGGTTGCCGACCACCAGAACCCGGACGTCGTCCGCGGCGTTCGCCGCAATCGCACGCCCCTGGCCGGTGAAGATGCCGCCGTTGAGCTTGAGCAGGTCGTTGCGCTCCATTCCCGCCTTGCGCGGCACGGCACCCACGAGGAGCGCCCAGTTCACGCCGCCAAACGCCTCATCCGTGGCGGAGGTGGTGATCACCTTGCGCAGGAGCGGGAAGGCACCGTCCTCGAGCTCCATGCGGACCCCCTCGAGCGCCGGCAGTGCCTGCTCGAGCTCGAGCAGCTGCAGGTCGACCGTGGTGCCGGGCCCGAACATCTGGCCGGAGGCGACCCGGAAGAGGAGCGCGTAGCCGATCTGCCCGGCAGCGCCGGTGACGGCAACCTTCACGTGGGAGTCCGGCATCTCTCTCCTGTCGGTCGGTATTCCGAGTGTAGCGCAGCCAGATTGGCCTCAGGACTGGGGCTCACCGGATCGGCCGGCCAGCCAGTCTGAGAGCGCGGCCGCCATCGATCCGAACGCGAGACGTGGCAGCCAGTCGAACACCTCCGAGCTTGGGACCCAGGCGAAGTCGCTCGATTCTCCATCGAGCCGGACGGAGGCCGACGGGTCGACCTGGCGAGCCAGGTAGATGGATGAAACGGCGTTCCCAGGTCGGCTGGTGTAGACGCCGACGAGACGCACGAGGTCGACCTCCAGTCCGGATTCCTCGAAAGTCTCGCGACGTGCCGCCTCTTCCGGCGATTCTCCGGGATCGAGGTAGCCGGCCGGCAGGTCCCAGGCACCCAGTCCGGGCTCGACCGCCCGTCGCAGGAGCAGGACCGATGCATCTCGCTCGAGGATCACCCCGGCGGCGGGCTTTGGGTTTGCGTACCAGCGCCAGGCGCAACGCTCGCAGATGAGGGGTTGCTCATCGGGACGGGCGCAGTGGGGGCAGGCGGCAAGGATGAGGCTCACCGCACAAAGGGTAGCGCCCGATCAGGAGATGTGGACGAGTCCGGCGAGGCTGGCCCCGATCGAGGCGAAGCGGCCGGCCACGGATGGCGCGAGCGAGTAGTAGATATTCGTGCCGCGCCGTTCGCTCTGCACGACGCCGGCGTCGCGGAGGACCTTGAGGTGGTGAGAGATGGTCGGCTGGCTGACGCCGCAGCAATCGGTGAAGTCGCAGGCGCAGGCGCCGCTGGCTGCGGCAAGCTGGCGAACGATCTCGAGCCGGGTTGGATCGGCCAGGGCGGAGAGCAGGAGAACGTCAGGGTCGGCGGACTTCATTTGTGCGAGCACTATATCAGCCTTCATCTATATTGACAGACATCGATATAGTGGGCTCGCGGAAGGAGGTGATGGGCCTAGTGCGATCCGAATGCGATTGCGAATGCTGTGGCGAGTGCAGCAGGACAGGCTGCTGCTGAGCCTCTGAACCGGGCGCCGACTCGGCCGGTGGCTGGGCCGGCGCCTACGCTGGGGAGTCTCCGACGAGGGCGCGAACCCGCTCGGCGAGCTCGTCGCGAGCGCGGCGAAACGCGTCGACTCGTTGCTCCCTGGTGCCTGTCACCGCCGATGGGTCATCAATCTGCCAGTGCTGCTGCTCACGGACCCCGGGCAGGGTGGGACAGGCCTCCCTCGCCTCGTCGCAGACCGTCACAAGCCGGTCGAAGCGCCAGCCGGCGAGCTGGTCGATCGCCTTGCTCTGCTGCGTGCTGATGTCGACCCCGATCTCGCGCATGACCTCGACCGCCTCATCCCGGAGCTGGGTCTTGATCGTGCCCGCGCTGAACGCCTCGAATCTCGCTCCGCCCCATGCGCGCAGCATCCCCTCGGCCATCTGCGAGCGTGCGCTGTTGTGCGTGCACAGGAAGATGACCCGTTCGCGGTCAGTGGCGTCGAGCGGCATGGGCCGTAAGACTAGCGGAGGCAAGAAGGTCTGGGGATTGGCTGTGGAGAAGTCGGCATCCCTCGGCTGATCCTGGGGATAACCGGGGTTGTCCGCGGAAGAGGCCGGCCCGTATGCTCTCAGTGTCCCGGAGGGGCGACCAACAGCTCCAGAGATTGCATCAACGGACTGGCGGACGTTCCTTCGGGACGTTTCTTTGCTGCAGACGGCGCACCACCTCGGCCGTCTCCTCGTCCGGTCCGTGACCGGGCTCCGAGGCCGGGCCTGCGAAGGTCCCGAACTGCCGATCGCCGGCATCGCCCAGGCCCGGCACGATGTAGCCCCTCTGGTTGAGTTCCCGGTCGACGGCGGCGACATGAATGTCCACGTCGGGATGAGCCGTCGACAGGGTCGTGATCCCCTCTGGCGCGGCGATGAGCGAGACCTGCTTGATGCGGGCCGCCCCCCAGGCCTTGAGGATATCGACCGTGGCCGCGGCTGACCCGCCGGTGGCGAGCATCGGATCGAGGATCAGGCAGACCTGCACCGTCGCCGCGTCAGGCAGCTTGTTGTAGTACTCGACCGGCTTCAGGG
>JALYSK010000060.1 GCA_030854805.1 Chloroflexota bacterium
CGCGCGCATCCGGATCGTGGCGGCGGCGCGTCGCTTCGCGGCGTCGAGCTCGCGCTCTGCGAGCCACGCCTCGAAGATGAGCCGGTCCTTGTTCTCCGGCGCGGAGTAGTCGGTGTCATCGGCCACAACGCGGACTCGATGGTCCTGCGCGACGCGGATGAAGCGGAGCCACTCTTCGAGGGATCGGCCTCCGCGGTCGAGGTCGTTCATGAACACGACGTCATGCTCGCCGCGCTCGATGGCAGCGCAGAGGTCGCGCCACGCCTTGCGGCTGGCGAGCTTGCGCTGGTCGCCCGACCGCGCCCAATCGTCATAGACGACGGCATCGCCGCGACCGTGGCCGTACCGGGCGACGGTGGTCAGGAGGCGGTCGAGGTGCTCGGCCTTGGTGGCCGAGTCCTTTGACTTCCGAAGGTAGGCTGCGGGGCGGGGCATCGTCGGGGGCTCCAGGTTCGAACTTGACCCGACGATTTTATCGCGTAATACGTGACCTTGTTGTGGATCAGCGGGTAGCTGTTCTGGATTACCGACATCCGCAGGCATGGCTCCGCTGGGCGAACGGAATAGCGCCGAGCTGCCCCTCTCGACGGCACCGCGGCACCACACTGTAGCGCCCCGTTGCTTACCAGACCATTACCGACCCATACCCGCCCGATGCTCTACAGTCCGGATCGCATGCGCGTCTTCATTGGCCTTGGCGGGAATCTCGGCCACCCGGCCGCTTCCTTTGCCGCGGCCGCAGCGGAGATGCGCCAGATCGGGCACCTGGTCCGGACTTCGTCGCTCTACGAGACCGCGCCTCGCGACATGCTCGATCAGCCGCGCTTCCTCAACGCCGCGATGGAGCTCGAAACCGATCTCGAGCCGGCCCAGCTGTTGTTCGAGCTCAAGCGGATCGAGCTCTCGATGGGCCGCGACCCGCAGGGTGCTCGGCACGGGCCGCGCACCATCGATCTCGATCTACTGGTGATCGATGGGCACTGCGTCGAGGACCCAGAGCTCGACCTGATCGTGCCGCATCCGCGCCTCCCGGAGCGTCGGTTCGTCCTCGAGCCGCTGGCCGAAATCGACCCACAGCTGCTGCCGTGGCGCGACTGCGCGGATCTTCGGCAGGACGTGACCGTCGCCGACCTCCTCGCTACCGTCGCTCAGCAAGAGGTCGAGCGCGTCGGCGACGCCAGCTGGGCGGATCGGGTTCAGTAGACGCCAGAGGAGCCCGCGCCGCTGGCGCCGGCTCGATCGGCTACCCTCCCCCCGGGCGATCTCTACAGGCGGACCTTGGGCGGGTTGTGGTAGTCCCACATGTGGACCGTGTCGATGAATCGGACCATGCCGCGCCGGTAGGCCATCACGAGCGAGTGGGTCCTGGCGCCGCCGCCGAAGAAGCGGACCCCGCGGAGCAGCTCGCCATCGGTCACGCCGGTCGCGCAGAAGACGACGTTCTCGCCGGATGCCAGGTCGTTCGTCATGTAGACGCGCTCGCTGTCGTCCACATCGACGCCCATGCCCCGCGCCCGCTCCTTCTCCTCGTCGCTGCGCCATTTGAACTTCGCCTGGATCTCGCCACCAAGGCACTTCAACGCAGCCGCGGTGAGCACCCCCTCGGGAGCGCCGCCCGTGCCAATCACCGCGTGCACGCCGGTGCCCGACACCGCCACGCTGATGCCGGCCGTCAGGTCACCGTCGCCGATCAGCTTGATCCGCGCACCCGCCTGGCGCACGTCGCGGATCAGCTGCTCGTGGCGAGGGCGGTCGAGGATGACCACGGTGATGTCCCACACGTTGCGTCCCAGCCGCTCGGCGATGGTCGCCAGCGTCTTGGCGACCGGGTCGTCGATGCTCACCTGCCCGGCCACCTGCGGGCCGACGATCAGCTTCTGCAGATAGGTATCCGGCGCATGCATCAGTCCGCCGGGCTCGGCTGCGGCCAGCACCGCCG
The DNA here is from genome assembly GCA_030854805.1 of Chloroflexota bacterium. The sequence goes on from JALYSK010000060.1 coordinate 1,940, forward strand.
TGGCATTCGGCGACCCGGTGGCCACCAGGTTGGTTCCCTCCAGCGGATCGACTGCGATATCGACCGATACGGCCGCGTCGATGTTGCCAACCTGCTCGCCGATGAAGAGCATGGGCGCCTCGTCCCGCTCTCCCTCGCCGATCACGATGGTGCCGCTGATGTCGGCCTCGTCCATCGCCTTGCGCATTGCCTCAACGGCGGCGTGGTCGGCGCCCATTCGGTCGCCGCGTCCCATCAGCCGCGCCGCGGCGATGGCGCCCGCCTCCGTGGCGGCGACCGCGTCGACAGTGATGAGCTTGTCCATTGGTCCCTTAGTGCTTGAAGTGGCGGCGCCCGGTGAACACCATCGCCATGTGATGCCGATCCGCGACCTCTATCGCCATCTCGTCGCGAATGCTGCCGCCCGGCTGGATGATGGCCGTCACGCCGGCCTGCGCCGCGATCTGGATTCCATCGGGGAAGGGGAAGTAGGCGTCGCTGGCCATGACCGAGAGGGGAGCCCGTTCGCCGGCTTTACGCAGGGCCACCTCGACGCTCACCACGCGGGACGGCTGACCGGCCCCCATGCCGACCATGGCGTGCTTCTTGGCGAGCACGATCGAGTTGCTCTTGACGTGCCGCACCGCCCGCCACGCAAAGAGGAGGTCCGTCAGCTCCTCCAGGGTTGGCCTGCGCTGAGTCACGACCTGGAGCTTGTTGCGGTCCTCCTCCAGGTTGTCGAACGTCTGGACCAGCAGTCCGCCGCCGATCCGCTTGAAGTCGAAGTTGCCGATCCCCAGCTCCTGTCCTTCTTCCTCTGCCGGGGGCACCTCGATGATCTCGAATCCCTTTTTGGTGCGCAGGATCTCGAGAGCTTCCGGGGTGAAGCCCGGTGCCACGATCGCCTCGAAGAACCCGGGCCGGATGGCGCGAGCCGTCGCGTCGTCCACCATCCGGTTGGCCCCGATGATCCCGCCGTACGCCGACACGCTGTCGCCCTCCAGGGCCAGGCGGAACGCCTCGGCCAGGTCGACCACGCTCGCCAGGCCGCACGGGTTGCCGTGCTTGACGATCGTGACGGTGGGGGTCTTGAAGTCGCTGGCAATTGACCAGGCGGCGTCGAGGTCGAGCAGGTTGTTGAAGCTCAGGTCCTTGCCGGCGATCTGCCGAGCGCTGGCGATGGATGAGCCGCGATACCCCGGATCGGCATAGAAGGCGCCGAGCTGATGTGGGTTCTCGCCGTACCGCAGGTCGGCCTTCTTCTCGACGACGAGCGTGAGCCGGCTCGGAAAAAGCGTCCCAGCCTGCTGGTTCAGGTAGCTGGCGATCTGCGCGTCATAGGCCGCGGTTAGGGCGAACGCTTCGCCCCCAAGCTTCTGGCGTGTCTCCGGGCTGACCGATCCCTGAGACTTGATGTCGCGCAGGACCGATGCGTACTGGGTCGGGCTGCTCACGGCGGCGACACCGGGGAAGTTCTTGGCGGCCGCCCGCAGGAGGGCGACGCCCCCGATGTCGATCTGTTCGAGCGCCTGGTCGAGGCTGGTCCCGGGCTTCTGAACGGTCTGGGCAAACGGGTAGAGGTTGACCACCACGATGTCGATCGGCTCGATGCCGTGCTCTGCCAGCTGGGCGAGGTGGTCCGGCTGGTCGCGGCGGGCGAGGAGCCCGGCGAAGATCTTGGGGTGAAGCGTCTTCACGCGGCCGCCGAGGATCTCGGCCGCCTCGGTCACCTCGGTGACAGGCTTAACCTCGATGCCCGCCTCCGCAAGGTGCGCACGGGTGCCATCGGTAGCGAAGCATTCGATCCCCGCGTCGATCAGGCCGCGGGCGAGCTCTACGATCCCCTCGCGATCACTGACTGAGAGCAGGGCGCGCAATAGACGACCTCTTGTTGGTTGCGGGGCAGGGCGGCCTTCCGGGCGTTCGATTATACCGATGCCTCCCGACGCTCTTCCGTCCCTCGTCGTATTGCTGCCCGTGAGAGCCATGCCGCATACTCCGCCGCATGGCTGGTCGCCGATCCGAGCGGCGTCTGGCGACGGTCCTCTTCTTGGACATCGTCGATTCGACCCACATCGCCGGCGAGGTTGGGGATCGCCGCTGGCGTGAGCTACTCAGCGCCTTCCGCCGTCGCGTGCGCGCCCAGCTGCGGCGTCATCACGGCCACGAGCAGGACACCGCCGGCGACGGCTTCTTCGCCACCTTCGACCGGCCCGCAGACGCGGTCCGCGCCGCCGCCGCGATCCTGGTGGCCGCCCAGGGGATTGGGCTCGACGTGCGAGCCGGGCTGCACACCGGCGAGCTGGAGCGGATCGACGGCCGGCTGGGCGGCATCGCTGCCCACATCGGCGCGCGAGTCATGGCACGGGCGGGCGAGGCTGAGCTCAAAGGCGTTCCCGGCCTCTTTCGCCTGCACCAATTGCGGTCGGTCGACGGCGAGCTGCTTCCCCCGCCCCTGACTCGCGAGCAGGCGGCCGCTCGCCTGCTATCCGAGACGCCGCATGGTCGCCGGACCGCACCGTCGCTGGCCGGTGGCGCTGCCCTGTCGTTGCTTGCCGTCGCAGCCATGGCCGGCCTGGTGGTGCGGCCGGGCGCTGGGGCATCTCCGCTCCCGGTCGCCTCATCTGGCCGAGGGCCGCTGGTCACCATGCTCAAGGTCGATCCGGCCAGCAACAAGATCGTCGCCAAGATTCGAGATCGGCACGTCAGCGTCGGAGGTTCGGCGCCCATCACGGTGGTCGACGGCACGCTGTGGCAGGTAACCCCCATCTCCATCGTTCAACGCGACATCAAGACCGGCGAGGCGACGGCGGTGTTCGCCAAGCCACCCGAGACATTCAGCGTCCGATTCGCCTTCGGCTCGATCTGGATCTCGCGGGTCGACGTATCCTCCGTCCACGAGGTGCTCGACCGGATGAGCCCCATCAACGGCAGGCTCATTGCGACCATCGAGCCCCCTGACCGCTTCGAAGACTGGGCGATCAGCCGGAAAGCGATCTGGATCCTGACCAATGAGGGCGAGCTGCTGGAGATCGACCCGATTACCAACGCGGTGGTCGACCGGGACCCGATCCCCCACGAGCTGCGCCTGCTGGGATTGACCGCCGTGGGTGAGAAGCTCTGGATCTGCGAGTGCGGCGCCGGCCGGCTGATCGAGTTCGACCCGGGCGTTGACAAGGTGTTGCGCACGGTGAAGTTCACGCAGTCAGGCTTCGTGATCCCCGGCGACCGCGCCTCGAGCAAGGGCGGGGCGGTCACCACAGAAGACGACATCATGTGGTTGCTGGACGCCGAGGGTGGAACGATCACCCCTGTGGATCCGCAGAAGGGCGAAGCGGGATCGGCACTCGGCATTCCGCGTCCCGTCTCGGCTCATGCCTTCGGCTTCGGAGCGGTCTGGCTGGCAGCCGACGCCAACCTCCATCGCCTCGACCTGGAGAACGGCCGTCTGTGGTCGATCGAGATGCCGAACGGGCTGGTCGCCGGCGGCGTGGCGCTCGATGAGCCGGCCGGGGTGGTCTGGGTGTCGACCTGCGTGCCTGCGGAGGGGCAGTTCTCCGACTCGACCGATCCCTGCCGGCCGAGTCCCGGAGGCTGACACTCGCGTCAACACCGAACGGCCGCTGCTAGACTCGGCGACCAATGTCGCAGCTGCTCGATCCGTTCACGCCCGTCAACTTTCCCGACCTGTTCACGCTCATGTGGGTTGGTG
>JALYSK010000073.1 GCA_030854805.1 Chloroflexota bacterium
GAGCTGGCCTGCGATCGTCACCAGCTGGCCCGGGCTCACCTGCAGACGCCCCAGCGCGATATCGTCGGCGCGAAGCAGCCCGGAGAGCCGATCGACGGCCGCCACCGCCGCGACCGCCGGCGCCCGCGCGGCATCGACCCTTTCTGCTGCCCTGAGCAGGGCCGGAGCCGGGTCCTGGTCACCACTGACCGCCGCCGCGGTCCCTTCTCGTCCAGGCGCAAGCGCCGCCAGTAGCGAGGCGTGCAGTCGCTCAATGGCGACGCTGGCGGTCCTGCCGGCGGCCCGCTGCGCGGCCGATCGCTGCGCCTGGGCTGGCGGGTCGGCAAGCGCAGGATCGGCGGATCGACCCACGAACAGGAGCCCCGAAGTTACGATCGCCAGCGTCCCGAGCGCGATCGCCGGGCGTGCCAGCCGCCGAATCGATGGCCGCATTGCAGCCCCTATCATGGTCGGATGGAGCTCGCCGCGACGATCAGTCGCCTCCCGAAGGCCGAGCTGCACCTGCACCTCGACGGCGCCCTGCGCCCGGAAACAGCGGTGGAGCTGGCGGAGGCGGTCGGTATCCCACTCGAGATCGACGAGGCGCGACGCCGGATGATCGCCCCTGCCCACGGCGTCGACCAGGCTGCGCTGCTCACCTACTTCGACCTGCCCATCGCGCTCCTCCAGACCGCCGACGGCCTCGAGCGCGTCACGTCCGAGCTGATCGCCGACCTCGCGGATGACGGCGTGCGGTACGCCGAGATTCGCTGGGCGCCGCGGCTCCATCTGCAGGCTGGCCTCTCGGTGATGGAGGTGATCGAGGCGGTCGCGCGCGGAATCGGCCGGGCCGCGGCGGAGCGAGGGCCCGCCATCCCGCTGATCGGCCTCATCGTGGTCGCGATGCGCTCGCACCCTCCCGCCGCGAACGTCGAGATGGCGCGTGCGGCGGCCGCCTTCGGTGCGCCGGTGGTCGGCTTTGATCTCGCAGGGCTCGAGGCGCAGTTCCCCGCGCCACCGCACGCTGCCGCCTTCCGCGCCGCCGAGGACGGGGGCCTTCGTCTGACCGCCCACGCGGGCGAGGTGCCGGGGGCCGCTCGGGTGCGCGAGGCGGTCGACCTTGGGGCCGAGCGCGTTGCGCATGGCGTTACAGCAATCGAGGACGCGGAGCTGATGGCGATGCTGCGCGAGCGCGAGGTTACGCTCGACCTGTGCCCCACGAGCAACGTGCAGACGGGGATCGTGGCGAGCCTCGCCGAGCACCCACTCGCCGCGCTGCATCGCGCCGGGGTGAGCGTTACGATCTCGACGGATGACCCGACGGTGACCGCGACCGGCCTTAGCCAGGAGCTGGCGGGAGCAGCCGCTGCGCTCGCCCTGAGCCGCGCAGAGCTGGCAGCCATCGCGCTCAACGCGTTCGATCGGGCCTTTGCTCCACCCCAGCTCATCGCTCCCCAGCGTGCGGCCGCCGCATCCGCCTGGAACTCGTGGGTGGCGGGGGGCGGCGCCGTCAGCTGAGCGATCCCAGGAGCAGCTCCCGAACCTCGTCTGGCCCGGCGAGGATCGCGTCGGGCCGCCGTTCGCCGGCCAGGGTCGCCGCGCTCTGCGCGTCAGCCACACCGGTCAGCACCAGGATCGAGCGGATCCCCGCCCGCCGGGCGGCCACCACGTCGGACTCCGGGTTGTCGCCCACCACCACAGCCTCGTCGGGCGCAACCCCGCTCGACTCGAGCGCGGCGATGAACATCGCCGGTTGCGGCTTGCCGATCACCTCGGGCTCCACCCCGCCTCCGGCGGCGATCGCCGCCACCATCGCTCCGGCCCCGGGCAGGAAGCCGTGGCCGGTGGGAAAGAGCGCATCCGCATTGGTCGCCACGAAGAGCGCCCCCGCGCGCACGGCGCTGACAGCGGCGGCGAGGCGCTGGTAGTCGAACGACGGATCGAGCCCCACCACGAGCGCGTCATAGCGCCGGTCGAGGCCGCCCCCGTCATAGTCCTCCGGCACGGCGTCGGCGGCAGACACGGTCTGGTAGCCCGCGGCCACGAACTCGTCGATAATGCCGCGCCCACCCACCGCGAGCACGCGCCGGACCTCGGGAGTGTTGCGCGCGAGATGCTCGATCGTCGCGCTGGTGGAGGTCACCACCTCCTCGGGGGTCGCGCGGATCCCGTGCCGGCCGAGACGCGCGACGTACGCCAGCCGGTCGACCGTCGAGTTGTTGGTCGCAAAGCGGACCGCCATGCCGGACGCCTTCAGGTCTGCCACGAGCTTGACCGCACCGTCGATCGCGCGCTCGCCGCGGTAGATGACCCCATCAAGATCGAAGATCACGAGCCGGATGACCGGCGGAAGCCCGTCCACGGCGGGGATCATAGGCGCCTGCCCACAGGGCGGAGTCCGGCACAAAAGCATTGAGCGGTTGCTCGGCTGCGAAGTATCATGCCGCAGACTTCGCGCGGGCATACCCTCGAGCCCCAGCGCGACCGCACCGCGTCGCCGCGGTGCGAGACCTCACGACGGAGGGTGAAGGAGATTTCATGCGAAAGCATCGGTTTGGCGCGATTGCCGGCGTGTCGATCGCGGCGCTCGTGCTCAGCGCCTGCCAGGGTGGTGGCACAACCCCGAGCGCCAGCGCCGGCGGGCCCTCGAGCAATCTCAAGGTCGGCCTGGTGACCGACGTGGGCACGATCGATGACAAGAACTTCAACCAGTTCAGCTGGGAGGGCGCCAAGGACGGCGCGGCGGCGATCGGCGCGGCGGCGCCGAAATCGGTCGTGACCACCGCATCGGCCGACTATGCGAAGAATATCCAGAGCTTCATCGACCAGAACTTCGACGTCATCGTGACCGTCGGCTTCGCGATCGGCAATGACACGACCATCGCGGCCAAGGCGAACCCCAATATCAAGTTCATCGGCGTCGACCAGGGGCTATGCGTCGACGAGAAGGGCGCTCCCGATCCGACCTTCACGTGCGCGGGTGACGCCGCAACCCTGCTGCCGAACTACCAGGGCCTTGTCTTCAAGGAGCAGCAGCCTGGTTATCTCGCGGGCATCGTGGCCGGCAGCATCAGCAAGTCGGGCCACATCGCGGCCATCGGCGGCACAAAGGTCGTCCCGGCAGTCGTCAATTACATCGCCGGCTATGCGAACGGCGCGGCCTCGGTGAACTCCAGTGTCAAGGTCGAACAGCAGTACGTCAGCGAGGCACCGGACGCCAAGGCGTTCAACGACCCCGCCGGCGGCAAGGCCTTCGCAGAGCAGCTGCTGCAGCAGAACAGTGACGTCGACGTCCTCTTCCAGGTCGCCGGCAAGACGGGCAACGGCGTGCTGCAGGCCGCCTGCGCGGCGAACATCAAGGCGATCGGCGTCGACGTCGACCAGCACCTGTCGACCCCCGACTCGGCTGCTTGCATCGTGACCAGCGCTGAGAAGAAGCTGAAGAAGGCCGTCTCGGATGCGATCAAGCGCGTCGCCGACGGCTCGGCCAAGGGCGGGACCGTCCCGCTCGACATCACCACCGACAGCGTGGGCCTCTCGCCCTTCTACGACTTCCAGAATCTGATCACGCCGGAGATCCAGAAGAAGATCGACGACGCGATCGCCGGGCTCAAGGACGGGTCGATCGACCCGTGCAAGCCGACCGCCTGCATCTGACCTCGCACACGGACCGATAGCATCGGGCGGGCCCTCCACCAAGGGGCGGCCCGCCCGATAGCTCCTCATCAGGGCGGCCACGCGGATGGGAACAGAGCTGAATTCGACGCGAGCCCACGCGCTCGAGATGCGCGGCATCACGAAGCGTTACCCGGGCGTGCTCGCCAACGACCACATCGACCTCGAGGTGCGGCCGGGCGAGATCCACGCTCTGCTCGGCGAAAACGGGGCGGGCAAGTCGACCCTGATGAACATCCTCTACGGGCTCGCGTCCCCGGACGAGGGCGAGATCCTGCTCGACGGCACCCCAGTCATCATCGCCAGCCCCTCGGACGCGATCGCCCAGGGGATCAGCATGGTCCACCAGCACTTCATGCTGGTCCCCGTCCTGTCTGTGGCCGACAACATCCTGCTCGGCGAGGAGCCGATGGCGGGGCCTGTCTTCATGGACCGCGGCGGGGCAGAGACGCGCATCCGTGAGCTCGGCAGCTTCTTCGGATGGGAGATCGACCCCAACGCCCGCGTCGGCAGCCTCTCGGTCGGCTGGCAGCAGCGCGTCGAGATCCTCAAGGCGGTCTACCGCCAGGCGAAGATTCTCGTCCTCGACGAGCCGACCGCGGTGCTCACCCCCCAGGAGACGACCGAGATCTTCGGCGTGCTGCGCCGGCTCACACGCGAGGGCTACAGCGTGATCTTCATCAGCCACAAGCTCTACGAGGTGCTCGAGATCGCCGATCGCATCACCGTTATCCGGCGCGGCAAGGTGGTCGGAGAGCGCCACCCGTCCGAGACGAACGAGGATGACCTCGCGGAGCTGATGGTCGGCCGCGAGGTCCAGCTCACAGTCGACCGCGGCGTGAGCCATCCGCGGGCGACGATGCTGGTCGTCGACGAGCTGCAGGTCAAAGATGACCGTGGCCACGAGGTCGTACATGGGGTCAGCTTCGAGGTGCGTGCCGGGGAGATCTTCGGCATCGCCGGCGTGGCCGGTAACGGGCAGGACGAGCTGGTCGAGGCGCTCACCGGGCTGCGGGCGGTGAGCGCGGGGCGCGTTACCCTCGACGGCCGAGACGTGACCGGAGACGGCGCGCGCCAGCTGACCCGGCGCGGCGTTGCCTTCGTGCCGGCCGACCGCCATCGTTTCGGCCTGGTCCTCTCCTATCCGCTCACCGACAACATGTCTCTGACCGATTACTACCGGGCCCCGTACGCGCACGGCATTGTTCGTGACGAGGCCGCCATCCGGCGTCGCGCCGAGGCGGCGGTCGAGCAGTACGACGTCCGCACGCCGTCGGTCGACGTTGCAGCGGCGACCCTGTCCGGCGGCAACCAGCAGAAGGTGATCGTCGCTCGCGAGTTCGACGGCGAGCTGAGCCTGCTGGTGCTCGACCAGCCGACCCGCGGACTGGACGTCGGCAGCATCGAGTTCATCCACAGGCAGGCGATCGCCAAGCGGGACGCCGGGACGGCCATCGTGCTCGTCTCTGCCGAGCTGGACGAGGTCCTGGAGCTGTCCGACCGGGTCGGGGTGATGTACCGCGGGCGGCTGGTCGCGGTCATTGACGCGGCGAGCGCGTCCCGGGAAGAGGTCGGTCTGCTGATGGCGACCGGTGGCCGCCAGGCGCCCGCTACCGGAGATGCCGCATGAGCCTGCGACGCGCCGCCTCCGTCCTCACGGTCCCGGCGCTGGCGATCGTGCTGGCGCTCATCGTCGGCGCCATCCTCATCTTCCTCTCCTCGCCGCTGGTGAACGGCCACCTCGACCCCTTGCTGCCGGTGGTGGCATATGCCGCGCTGGCGAGCGGCGCCTTTGGCTCGTTCAATGCGCTGGTTCAGACAGTGGTGAGCTCCAGTCCGCTCATCCTTGCCGGGCTGGCGGTGGGCATCGGCTTCAAGGCGGGCCTCTTCAACATCGGCGCACAGGGGCAGTTCCTGATGGGCGCCATCGCAGCGGCTGCCGTTGGAGCGGGGCTGGCGGACAGCGGCGCCATCATCGCGATCCCGGCGGCGCTGCTGGCAGCGATGCTGGCCGGAGCGCTGTATGGCTTCATTCCCGGCTTCCTCAAGGCCTTCACCGGTGCCCACGAGGTGGTCACCACAATCATGCTCAACTACATCGCCATCCAGTTCGTGGCGTACATCGTCACCGGCCCGCTGCGGGCGACCGGCGCGACCTTCGCACGCTCATCGGACGTCGGCAGCGCAGCCCTGCCGATCCTGATCGGTCGCAACGGCCACCTGGGCATCGTTTTCGCGTTCCTCGCCATCCCGCTGGCATGGTGGCTTCTCTACCGCACGACCCTTGGCTTCGAGGTGCGCACCGTTGGGGCGAACCCCGACGCCGCGCGCTATGCCGGCATGTCGCCGCGCACCGTGATCGCGCTCACCATGGCCGTCTGCGGGCTGCTGGCAGGTCTGGCCGGGGCGGGTGAGATCCTCGGCATCAGCCACTTCATGCCGGCCGGCTACTCGACCAATGTCGGCTTCGACGCGATCACGGTGGCGCTGCTGGGGCGCGCCAACCCGGTGGGGATCCTCTTTTCCGGCCTCCTCCTGGGCGCGATGCGCGCCGGCTCCAACCTGATGCAGATCCAGGCCGGCGTGCCCGTCCAGATGATCGACGTGCTGCAGGGCGTCATCCTCTTCTTCCTGGCGGCCGAGGTCCTGGTGCGCTATATCTTCCGTGTGCGGGCCGCCCGCGTTCAGGTCGACGAGCTGCAGACCGTGTCGCGCTCGTACGGCGGCCAGACGACACCGTAGGCGGCCCGATGGACTTCATCCTCGATCTGCCCGTCATCGGCCTGCTGCTGCAGTTCGTCGGCTACCTGGTGGCAGTCACGATCCGGAACAGCGCTCTCATCGTGACCGTGGCCACGCCCATCGGAATCGGGGCGCTGTGCGGCTTCATGAACGAGCGCAGCGGCGTGGTGAATATCGGGATCGAGGGGATGATGATCTCCTCGGCGTTCGCTGCCTGGTGGGTGGCCGCCCTCGCCGCCCAGGTGCTGCCAGGCGCCGCCGGACCGCTGGGGATCACCCTGCCGCTGCTGGTCGGGCTCCTGGCGGCGCTCGCCGTCGGGGTGCTGGTTTCGGCCGTGCATGCCTGGCTCTCGATCAGCGTGCGCGCGGACCAGATCATCTCGGGAACGATCATCAATATCGTTGGGCTGGGGATCACCGGCTACCTTGGGCTGCTGATCAGCCAGAACTCGCCGGCGACCGCCGGCAACTTCGACCGGATCCGACTCCCGGCCGGCCTGGGCGATCTGCCGCTGCTGGGATGGCTGCTGCGGACCTTCGTCGAGCACGGACCAATCACCCTCTCGATGCTCGCCCTGGTCGTGGTGCTGCAGGTTCTGCTCTACCGATCGCGATGGGGGCTCCGCACCCGCGCCGTCGGCGAGCATCCGCGCGCGGCAGAGACGGTCGGCATCGACGTGATCGCCCTGCGGTACCGCAATGTGCTGCTGGGCGGGCTCCTGGCGGGGCTCGCGGGAGCCTGGTTCACGATCGAGTTCGGGAACTCGTTCCAGAGCGGCATGACCGGCGGCCGTGGCTTCATCGCACTGGCGGCGCTCATCTTCGGCCGGTGGACCCCGCTCGGGGCGGTCGGAGCGGCGCTCCTCTTCGGCGTCGCCGACGCCCTTGGCACCGGGATCCGCCAGACCCCGCCGGTCGGGGACCTCGGCGTGGTGCTGAGCGCCATCCCCGGGCTGGTCTTCAGTGCGTTGCCCTACCTCGTTACCATCATCGTGCTCGCCGGCGTCGTCGGGCGCAGCACCCCGCCGGCAGCCGATGGCCAGCCCTACGAACGGGAGACGAAGGCCATCTAGGCGGGCGCGGAGTCGACCGGTACCTGCTCCATCTCATGCGCATGCGCCACCGGTGCCACCCGGATCAGATCGGCTGAGAGCCCGGCCGCCTGCAGGTCGGCGACCACCGCGCGCTGGTCATAGACGACCGGGCGGAAGCCGATGGCGATATCGGGGTGACCGACATACACCACCGCGTAGCGCGCCCGAGGGTCGGCCTCGCTCCCGCAGCCCACCGACCCGGCGGCAACGAAATGGCTCTGGCCTACCACCCGATGGAACGCCTCGTGCGTGTGGCCGAAGCAGAAGAGATCGTCCGCCTCGTCGCTGGCGATGCGCGCCAGGTAGCGCGAAGGCCGATCGGCCCATAGGTATTCGCTCGACTTCAGAGGGCTGCCATGGAAGAGGAGGAGCGCGCGATCCTCGATGCCGAGTCGGAGGGTGGTCGGCAGGTTGCGCAGCCAGCCGCGGTTCTCGTCGGTCACACGCTGTGCGGTCCAGGCCAGCGACGCGAGGCCGGCCGCCTCCGCCTCGGGCGATGGCCAGAGGCTGCCGGGCTGCTCGCGGTCCATCCCGACTGCCTCGTCCCAGTTGCCCTGGACCGTCGGGATCTCGAGGCGACGCAGCTCGTCCACGACCTCATTGGGGTGTGGGCCGCGGCCGACCACGTCGCCGACGCAGTAGACCGCCTCGCAGCCGATCTTGCTGGCGTCGTCCAGCACGGCGCGGAGGGCGGGCAGGTTGGCATGCAGATCGGCGATGACAGCGATGCGCATCGTCCGATTCTATGGCCGCGCAGGCGCGGGGCAATCCCCGATCCGTTTGCCCCGCAGGGTGACTTCAGGTTGTTCCGAGGGCCCCAGGCTGGCGCGAAGGCTATCGCGCCCCCACGGCGGCCATCGGAGCCGCGAGGACCGAGACCTTGCCGGCCACCGTCCGCGCCAGCTCGCGCAGCGCCTCGCCGGCCACCGAGCTCTCGCCGCCAGGATACTGCGAGGACGTGATCGGCACGCCTGCGTCGCCGCCGGTGCGCACCCCCGGCTCGAGCGGGATGCGGCCGAGGACCTCGAGCTCGAGCTCCCGCGCAATCTTCTGCCCGCCCCCCGAGCCGAAGATATCGTGCTCGACGGCACAGCTCGGGCAGATGAAGCCGCTCATGTTCTCGACCACGCCGAGCGTGCGCACGTTCACCTTGTCGAACATGGCGATCGCCTTGCGAGCGTCGATCAGGCTCACCTCCTGGGGAGTGGTGACCACCACTGCGCCGCTGAGCGGAATCAGCTGCGAGAGGCTGAGCGCGGCGTCACCGGTCCCCGGCGGCAGGTCGATGACCAGGTAGTCGAGCTCGCCCCAGTCGACGTCGCGCAGGAACTGCTGGATCGCGCTGTGGATGAGCGGGCCGCGCCAGATGACCGGGGCGTCGTCCTTGAGAAAATCCTGGATGCTCATCATCTGCACGCCGTGGCTGACGACCGGGTTCACGCGCTGTCCAACGCCGGTGATGTGTGCGCCGCTTGTGCCCATCATCATCGGGACGTTCGGGCCGGTGATATCGGCATCGAGGAGCCCCACGCGAGCACCATCTCGAGCCAGCGAGACCGCCAGGTTGACCGCCACAGTCGTCTTGCCCACGCCACCCTTTCCCGCGGCGACCGCGATCGTGTTGCGCACGCCGGGTATCAGGTCTGCCGCCGGTCCGCCGAACGAGCGCTTCACGTTGCTCGCCCACTCGACCTTGACGACCGATGCCCCCAGCGCGGAGAGCTCCGATCCGATCTCGTCCTCGATGGTCGCCTTGAGCGGACAGGCGGGCGTGGTCAGCTCGATGGTGAGGTTGACGGCGCTGCCGTCGATCTCCACCAGCTTCACCATCCCCAGCGAGACGAGGTCGCGGCCGATCTCGGGGTCCTTGACGTGCCCGAGGGCGGACATGATCAGTTCGTTCGTGAGCATTGCGGGCATACGAGCTCAGTCCTTCAATTTGAGGATCTTCTGCGCGATCGAGCGTAACAGACGTTTGGGTGTATCGCCTCGATGGCGTCAGGGCAGCCCGTCGAAGAGTGACGCTTCGGGACTCTGCAGCAGGCCCGCCGAGATCGCGACGTTCGAGCGGACCAGGCGATAGTGCTCGGTGGCCAGGTATCGGTCACGCGCCTCAGGGTCCCATCCGGCGAATGGCCCGTCCGAGCCGATCTGGGACACGTGGCGCGCGATCGCGGCGAGCTTCAGGGTGGCGAACTCCTCGAGCGCCAATGCGAGAGAGGCCTCGGTGTCGGATGACCCGTACCCGTTGGTCGGGGCCTGTTCGCCCAGCAGGCCCACGGCGGACTGGGGCATGACCAGGTGGTACAGCTTGGCCGCGCGCCAGGCGACCTGGTCCTCCTCGAGGTCGTCCTCGTAGGCGAGGGGATGGCCGGCCAGCTCGAATGCAAGCGTCGTCGCACGCGAGACGACGGCATGCTCCGGATCGCCGGTGACTCCGTCCGGACCGAAGGTGAGGATCACTTCGGGCCGATGCATCCGGATCGGCTCCACGATTCGGCTGGTCAGCTCGTCGAAGTCGATGCTCGCGAGCTCGCCCTCGGCATAGTCGAGCATGCGTAGGACGCGTACCCCGAGGAGGGCGACCGAGCGGCGCAGCTCGTCTTCGCGGACCGTGTCGAGGTTGCGCCACACCACTGGACGGTTGAAGGGTCGGTTCTTGCCCCCCGGTGCCGGCGGCTTCTCGACCAGCCTGGAATCGAAGTAGCCCCGCGTCGCACAGACGACCACCACGTAGGCGCCGGTCGCCGCTGCCGTGGCGATCGCGCCGGCGAATCCGAATGCCTCGTCGCCCGGATGGGCGACGATGACCATCAGGCTCCGGGCCGGGTTCCGCTCGCGAACGGGCCGCCAGATTGATGACACGGCCGGCAGTATATCGGTCTAGCCCCCGATCTCGACGGCGATCGGCGCGGCCTCGAGCGGGCGCTCGATGAGTGCGCTTTCGATCGTCGGTGGCCTGTCGAGGAAGCTCGCCTCATGGCCATGGCGGATCGCCTCGCGCGCCTCGTCAAGGGTGAGGATCTCGTTGCGCAGCAGCAGGTTCAGCTCGTTGCGCAGGTACGAGTGCAGCATCTCGGGGCCATCCGTGCTCACAGTGAACGGGACCCGCTCCTCGATCATGCCGCGGATCAGCTGGCGCATCTCCTCGAGGCCGGCGACCACGCCGGTGTTGAGGTTGGAGCTCGGGCAGATCTCGAGCACGATTCCTCGCTCGCGGAGCATGGCCATCACGCGCGGATCCTCGGCGCTCCTGATCCCGTGGCCGATGCGGTCCGGCTCGAGGGCTTCGATCGCTTCCTGCACCTCTCCTGGTCCGCCCGTCTCGCCGGCGTGCACGGTGATGCCGAGTCCGCTGCGCCGGCACTCGGCGAAGAGGTCGCGATAGTCGGCGAAGCGGAACGATGGCTCATCCGGCCCGGCAATATCGACCGCCACCACGCCGCGACTGCGCCAGCTGATCGCCTTGGCGGCGATGATCTCGTTGAGCTCGCGGCTGAATCCACGGTCCAGGCAGAAGATCAGGCCGGCGCGCACCTGCGGATACTCGAGCATGGCGCGATCCATGCCCCGTACCGCCGCGGCGATGATGTGGTCGAGATCCTGCTCACCGCCGCGGTTGCGCTTCATCGGGTTGAAGCGCAGCTCGAGCACCGTGACATTGGTCTTGCGGTATGCGCCGCCGATCACCTCGTACACGCTCCGCTCGACCGCGGTCGGGCTCGACTGGATCAGCTCGGTCCAGTAGAACAGGTCGAGGTACGCCTGGAACGATCGGCGACGGCGCCCGACCGTGATGAGGCGACGAAAGGCCCAGTAGTCCTTCGTCGGCAAGCGGATCCCCTGGGCGTGAGCAATTCCCCACATGATCGCCGGGGTGACCGCCGCGCCCAGGTGGACGTGGAGCTCGGCGAGCGGCGTTCTGGGATCCAGCTTGGGGCGTGGCATGCTCACCTTGGCGGCGTGTGATTGCGCGGGAGTGTACCCCAGCGGGTGCCATTTTCGCGGTGCTAGAATCGGCCGGCCATGGAAGGCATCAAGAAATTCATCGAGTCGCTCGCGGTCGATTGGGGCGACCGGCTCGGGGTGGCATTCCCGCTGCTGCTCGCTGGCCTGGTGGCCCTTTATCTCGCCTATCTGGTGCTCGGCTACCTGCGCGTCTCGCAGGTGGCGATCGAGGCCGAGGCGTCGACAGCGAGGGCCGCACTGCCGATCGCCGCAGGCACCGACGCCGCGATCGAGGCGCCGCCGCGCGGCGTCCCGTACTGCAGGTACGACGGCCTCCAGTACCCGGCCGGGGCGCGGTTCTGCACCGCCTGCGAGCGCGACCTCTCCTACGATTGCACGAACTGCGGGACCACGCTGCGGGCGGCCGATCAGTCCTGCTACCGCTGCGGCACCCCGACCGCCATCGCGGAGCCCGCGCTCCCGGGCTGACGCGGCTCGGAACGGCCTGACGCGTGGCGACCATCATCCCGGCCCTGCTCGTGGCTGCACTCATCTCTCTGCTCGGCTCGGTCGCGGTCGCCGCCGGGGCCGGCCTCCTCCGCTTCGCGGGCGCCGCACGCCTGGCTCTGAGCGAAGGGCTCGAGGTCGAGGCCGGGTCACGCGACCGGAGTTCGGCGGCGAGCATCGTTCACCCCGGCGTCGTGCTCGGCCTGCTGCTGGCGGTGATGGCGCTGCTCCTCCGCACCGTGGCCACCGGACATGCGCCGTGGTCGAACCTCCACGAGTTCAGTGCGGCATTCGGAGCCGGCGTCATGGCCGTCTATCTCTTCGTCGATCGGGGGCAGCGCATCCGCGGGCTGGCACCGATGGTCGCCATCATCGGGGCCGCCCTGATCGGTCTCTCGCTGGCGCTCGACAGCCGCATCGATCCGCTCGTGCCGGCCCTCCAGCAGCCGCTGCTGCTGACGGTGCACGTTGGCGCCGCCATGCTGGCCTACGCAATCAGCGCGGTTGCGTTCGCCGCTGCCGTCGGCGAGCTGCTGCAGCGCTTCAGCGCCGGCTCGATCAGCTGGCTGCCGAGCGCCGAGGCCTGTCGGGCGGCCGCAGATCGGTCGGTGATCCTCGCCTTTCCGATCCTCACTATCGCGATCGTGCTCGGTTCCGTCTGGGCCAACCTCGCCTGGCGCTCGTACTGGAGCAATGATCCGAAGGAGCTCGCGGCCGCGGCGACTTGGCTCGTCTATGGCGCCTACCTCCACGTGGCCGGCCGACGCGATCGGTGGGCTGCGCTGGCGCCGTGGCTCCTCGTCCTCGGCTTCGTCGGGGTCCTTTTCACCTACTTGGGCGCCGGGCTGGTCTTCGTAGGCGAGCACAGCTATGCCAATCCCTGACGGCTACGGGCCCCCCATCACCGACTGGGCGTAGGCGCGCATCTCCGCCACGTTGGGAATGATCACCCAGCC
Source organism: Chloroflexota bacterium (assembly GCA_030854805.1). The sequence continues at coordinate 12,902 of JALYSK010000073.1, forward strand.
GCGAGCGCTGTTCGGCTCGATCCCCTGGAAAACGGTGAAGCGGGGCGGACCGAGCACCGTGCTGGTGACAGGCGCGTGGAGGCTGCGACGCGCGATCTCGCGGAAGGTGGGCAGCTTGGCCAGCGGGATATCGGTACGGACAGAAGCGAAGCCCTGCGTGAACTTGCGCAGATCGACCTTGGTGTGTGGCTCGAGTAGCTTGCCCACCAGCGCCATCACCACCTGCTGCTGGCGCAGTGCCCGGCCATAGTCGCTGTCCTGGTGGCGCGTGCGGACATAACGCCCGGCGTTGTTGCCATTCAGGTGCTGCTTGCCGGCTCCCAGATCGAGCCCGAGCGAGGGATCGTAGAGCGCGTACGGGACCACGACGTCGAGTCCACCGACCGCGGTCACGATCCTGCCGAAGTCAGCCATGCTGATCTGGAGGTAGTAGTCGATCGGCACGCCGAGCGCGGTTGCGATCGTGCCCCGCAGCGCCTCGATGCCCAGGTTACTCTCCAGACCATTGATCTTGTTGCCCCAGACCCCGCCGTCCGCCATCGGCAGGTCGACCGTGTCGCGCGGCATCGAGAGCATCACGATCTTGTTCTTCGCGGCGTTCACGCTTGCCACGATCATGGCATCTGTGTTCACTTCGAGGCCACGGCGCGCTCGATCGTCATTCGAGTCGGTGCCGATGATCAGCAGCGAGACGCGCCCCTTCAGCATCGCCTGGTCGAGTGGGACGGGCGTAGGCGTCGGAGCCGGTGTCGGCCGCAGGGTCGGCGTGGGCCGGGCGGTTGGAGTCGGGGTCGCGGTCGGGGTCGGGGTCGGCGCGGCGGTGGCGCGGGCCACCTGCGTCGGGTTGGGCCTGCTCAAGTACGCGGCGAGGAGCGCCAGAACGGTCAGCAGCAGGGGCGCGACGATTCGGCGTGACGGTCGGTTTGGGGACATGGCCGGGGATGATACGCGAATGGTAGGCTCGCATCATGGGCACTCGAGAGCTGTCGGTCGAAACCGGCCACCGGGCCGCCATCGTCGACCTGACCGATGCAGTGAGGGCCTTTCTGGACGAGACGGCCAATGGGGCCGATGGCCTGCTCAACGTCTTTGTCCCGCACGCGACGGCCGGAATCCTGGTGATGGAGCTCGGCAGCGGCTCTGAGGCCGACCTGCTCGAGACGCTCAACCGCCTCCTGCCGCGCGACGACCGCTGGCGTCACGCCCATGGCTCGCCGGGCCACGGCGCGGATCACCTGCTGCCGCTGCTGGTCGCTCCGTCGCTCTGTGTGCCGGTCGTCGCGGGGCGCGCCGCGCTCGGCACCTGGCAGTCGATCGCGCTCATCGACCCGAACCGAGACAACGCCGGCCGGCGAGTGCGGCTCAGCTTCCTGGCCGGCTGATCGCCTCGACCTGCTGCTGCGCGCGAATCGGGTCGGTGGTCGGCTCGTCGCAGGCGTAGCCGCGGCACACGTAGGCAACCGCCTCCATCTCGCGCACCGCCTTGCCGTCGAAGAGCGGCCAGTCGGCGTGTGCCTCCCCGGCGACGAGTGGCGCCAGCACGAGGTCCGGCGTGTAGGGCAGAGCGATCGCACGCCGCATCGCAAGCGTCCGATCGGCCGCGCCGCTGACGACGGCATCGATCGGCGAGCTCTCCGCGCGGTCGACCGCCGCCAGCATCCGGCCGAATGCGGCCGGCTGGCGATCGAGGGCCGGAGCCACCGCGCGCAGGATCGAGCGGGCTCGTCGATCGAGGTCTGCGTCGCCGGTCAGGAGAGCGAGGCGGAGCAGCACGTCGGCCGCAACCGCATTGGCGGACGGCGTGGCCGAGTCGGTCAGGGAGTGTGGGCGGACGAGCGTGGCGTCGTGCTCGGCGCTCGTGTCCGCGAAGGTGCCGCTGGCATCGTCCCAGAAGTCGCGCACAGCGCTGGCCATGAGGTCGCGGGCAAGGACCAGCAGTGAGCCCTCCGCGAGCGCGGCGTAAGCGGCAAGCAGACCGTCCGCCACGTTGGCGTAGTCCTCCGCGAAGCCCGGCGTGTGTGACGTCCCATCGCGCGAGGTTCGCCACAGGCGATCCCCATCGCGCAGCAGGCGGCGTTGGATGAAGGCGACCAGGCGCGCGCTCGCCTTGGCGTAGCGCTCCTGGCCCAGCAGGAGGGTGCCGGCGGACAGCGCGCGCAGTGCCAGGCCATTCCAGGCGGCCAGCTGCTTGTCGTCGCGACCGGGGCGTTCACGCTGAGCTCTTGCTGCGAGGAGCGCGGCACGGCCGCGCGTCACCACCGTGGCGTCCGGCACGGCTCCGGCGACGTGAAGGATAGAGCTCCCCTCCCAGTTGCCGGCCAGGGTCACCCCCCAGTACGTTGCCAGCAGGCGGCGTTCGTCATCATCGATGCCGGCGCCGGTAAGCACCGCCATGAGCTCATCGTGCTTCCAGACGTAGAAGCGGCCCTCCTCGCCCGACGAATCGGCGTCGAGGGCCGATGCAAGCCCCCCCTCGTCGGTTGCCAGCTCAGCCAGCATGAAATCGAGGGTGCTCGATGCCACCTCCGCATAGCGCTCCTCGCCGGTGGCACGGAAGGCCTCGAGATAGGAGTGAGCCAGGAGGGCGTTGTCATAGAGCATCTTCTCGAAGTGCGGGATCAGCCATTGCGCATCCGTCGCGTAGCGCGCAAATCCGCCGGCGAGCTGATCGTGGATTCCACCATCCGCCATCCGGTCGAGGGTGATGCCGACCATCTTCAGGGTTGCTGCATCCCCGCTTCTGCGCCACGCCCGGAGCAGAAGCTCGAGCGTCATGGGGGCAGGAAACTTGGGCGCGCCTCCGAAGCCGCCATGGATCGGGTCGAAGCTCGCCGCCAGCTGCCTCACGGCGGCCTGCACCTGCTGCTGGCCGGGATCGGTCCTGCCGGGCGGCACGGCCAGCTGAGTGCGCAGGTGATCGGCAAGCAGGCGACCCTGCTGCTCGACCTCCGCGCGCCGCGTGCGATAGGCGTCGGCCATCGCTTCGAGGACGCGCGGGAAGCCCGGCAACCCGTGACGGTCGTCGGGGGGAAAGTACGTGCCGCCAAAGAAGGGCGCGAGCTTGGGCGTCAAGAAGACGCTCATCGGCCAGCCTCCGCTCCCGGTCATCGCCTGTACGGCGGCCATGTACACGTCATCGAGGTCGGGGCGCTCCTCGCGGTCGACCTTGATCGCCACGAACTCGCGGTTGAGGAGCGCCGCGATCGCCTCGTCCTCGAACGACTCGCGCTCCATGACGTGGCACCAGTGGCAAGCCGAATAGCCGATCGAGAGAAAGATCGGTCGATCCTTCTCGCGAGCCGCGGCCAGCGCTTCGGCGCCCCAAGGGTACCAGTGGACCGGATTGTGGGCGTGCTGCAGGAGGTACGGGCTGGTCTCGTGCGCCAGCCGGTTGGTGGCCTGTTGCTCCATCACCACCAGCCCAGGCGCTTGGTCGATGCCAGCATGGCCGTAAGGAACCGGAGGGTGGCCGTTGGGTTGTCGACGGCCGGAACGAAGCTCACGGCTCAGTCGACCACGCCGGGGCCGACCGGTCAAGGTCAGCCCTGGGGCGGCGGCCGGTTGGAGGGCTGGAAGGTGGTGACGCTCAGCGTCGTCGGCTGCTGCGGACCCGAGCAGGGCGGGACCGGAATCTGCTCTCCGCCGGGCGGGACGAGCGGCAGAGCAGTCGGGTCGCCGGCCAGGGTCAGGGTCAGTCCCAAGGGCTGCGCGGGCTGCGGGCCGCACCAGTTGCTCCACGCGATCCCGATCTCCAGCAGCGAGCCCGGTCCCACCTCCACCCGTGAGCCGATGCCGCCCCCGGCCGACGCGACGAGCCCGCCGGCGGCATCGCGCAGCGTGAGGCTTGGGAGGTTGTCGATCGCGCAGGGCTGGATCGAGTCCGCGGCGCGGAAGACAACGTTGGTGCCGCGCGCACCGGCGCCACCAGTCCACGGATCGCTCGTCCAGGCGAAGTCCCGCATCCGGCATGCTGGCAGGCCAATCCCCGCGGACGGCGTCGCTCCGGCGGGCGTTGCTGCGCCGGACGCGGTGGGGGTCGGCGTTGGCGTGCCGCCGTCGCCGACGTTGGTGCTCGGCCCACGGGTCAGCGCGGCCACGGCCAGCAC
>JALYSK010000074.1 GCA_030854805.1 Chloroflexota bacterium
TGGGAAGAGACGGTTAGCGGCTCGGGGGCGGGCGGGATGCCCGGCATCGTCGCCTCGGGGCGCCCGGTGGGCAACGCTGCGGGGGGAGTGCCGGTTGGCGACCCCGGTCGCGGCGTTGGCAGTCACAATGGCCAATCCTGCAGGCCATTATTGCTCCTGAAGGAGCCACTCGACGGGCGGGAGCCATCCGTCGCTCCGCCCGCGTTGTTCGTCAGCACGTTGTTCGTGACGACTATCGTCGTGATATCCCAACCGTTGAACCCGATGCCGTATGGATTGCCACTCGCCGTACATTGATCGATGCGGACTGAGTCCGTCCCGCTCGGGCCGGTCTCGATGAAGATCCCCGCATAATGCGAATTGGTGACGATATTCCCGATTACGTCCACGACCTGCGCGCCCCAGAGGTGGATGCCGTGACCCGGCACACCCGCGACCGCCGGTGCGCCGGCGGCGTCGATCCTGTTCCCCTCCACGGTGATGTACGTAGCAGGCCGGGTCGTCCCATGCAACACGGCTATCCCGCTCGCGAATACCGTCGAGATTGAATTGTCGAGGATTCTAATCCGATGGCCGCCGAAGCAGTTGATGCCGTTCGCCGTCGATCCCAGGAAATTCTGCTTCGTGCAGTTGCGGATCGTGTTGCTGCGGATCAGGATGTCATGCGGGAAGTGACCCGTCGCCGCGTAGTCCTGCACCGCGATCGCATCATCCTTCGTCCATTCGACGATGTTGTTGCTGATCGTGAACCCTGAGTTCGCGCCAAAGTAGGAAAAGCCGCCGCCGTTGCTATCGGTGACATGGCAACTATCAACGGTGTGATCGGTCGTCACCGTGCCGCGCGATCCGCTCCAGATCGCCAACGTCTGCACGTTCGTGAAAACGCAGCGAGTGACCAGGCTATTCGTCGTCCCATCGACGGAGAGCACGTACTGGTCGTTCTGTTCCCCATAGGCGTCCGCTCGCTGGTTGAAGGTCAGATCGGCGATCGTTACGTTCGCCATTCCGACATACCCGGACCCAGCGAATGCCGGGACGAGCATGAGTTGGTTGCCGCCCCGCGTCGTCGTGTTGCGGATCGTTGTGACGGCACTCCCCGCGCCCTGGATGGTGATATTCGACGGATAATAGAGCAGGGTGCCGATCTGATACGTGCCGGCGGGGAGGAGGACGGTGCCGCCACCTGCGCGAGCAGCAGCGTCCAAGGCGGCTTGGATTGCACGCGCATCATCCGTCGCTCCATCACCGCGTGCGCCGAAATCGATGACACTGAACGTGCCGGCGGCCGCGCGCGTGATGGGCGAGGCGCTCGCGCTTGCGGCTACCACCCTGGATGGGGGCGCGGCAGACAGCCCGACAGTGAGCGGGACAACGCCTCCCGCAACACCCAGCATCCCTCCCAATACCCGGCGGCGGCTTATCCTCCCAGCAGGCGCCCCATCCGTCAGCGATAGCGCGCTTTGGCCTGCCATCGTTCGGCCACGAGATCCATCCGTTCTGGTGTGCATTGCCCCTCCCCATCCGACAGATTCCCGGCTACGCACCGGGCCGATGCCGCTCTGCGGCATGCGACCCACGTACCGGAACGCTCCATACCCCCTGCCTCGTTCATACTACCACACAGATAGCGAGCTATATCTTGGTTTGAAGGTAAATATCCCGAGCGGATAGCTTGCCACAGCGATGTCGCATTCATGACAGGGGCATACGCCCGTGGGAAGAGACGGTTAGCGGCTCGGGGGCGGGCGGGATGCCCGGCATCGTCGCCTCGGGGCGCCCGGTGGGCAACGCTGCGGGGGGAGTGCCGGTCGTCGTCGCCCCCGGTCGCGGCGGCGGGAGCGGTACCGGCGGTAGGTTCGTCCCGGTGAAGGTGGCGGTGAAGGTGGTCGGCGTCGTCCCCACCGTGATGTTGTGCTGCGCCGCCCCCCCGTCCGACCACGCCCCGAAGGTCTCACTCCCCTGCGGCGTCGGCGCCGTCAGCGTGTGCTGCGACCCCACCGCCGACTGCACCGTGTACGGCGCCGTCTGCGCCGTCCCGTCGTAGACCACCTGCAAGCCCGCCGGCGCCGTCGTCACCGTCACCGCCGCCGTCTGCGGATGGATCGTCACCGACTTCGTGTCCGCCAGCCCCGCGCTGTCCGTCGCGGTGAGGACGATCTCGAAGTAGCTGTCGTCCCCGTGGTCGGGGATGGTGAAGCTCCCCCCCGCCACCCCGGTCGGCGCCGTCAGGTAGTGGATGTGGCAGCTCCCCCCCGGGCAGTGGTGGATCAGCACCTGCCAGTTCAGCGCCGACGCTGGCTCCGCCCCCTCCTGCGGGTCGGTGGCGTGGCCGCTGAAGGCGATCGTGTCGCCGACCTTGTAGGTCAGGCTCGCCGCCGGCGTGTCGATCGTCGCGGTCGGCGGCTGCCAGGTGGTGACGGTGACATTGACCCCCGCCGAGCCGGTCAGCCCGGTGGCGCTGCTCGTCACCGTCACCGTCGGCGTGAACGTACAGATCACCGTGCTCGGGCACTGATCCGGCGTGATCGAGTACGTATGGGTCGGGTTTGCCTGCGTCGAGTTCGTCCCGTCATGGAGGTCCCAGAAGTAGGAGAGGGTGCCCCCCCCCGGGTCGGTCGACCCCGCCGCCGACAGGTGCACCGTCAGCGGCGGCGCCCCCCGCGCCACGTCGGTCGTCGCCTTGGCCACCGGGGCGTTGCCGTTGTAGACGATCCGGTGCACCTCCTGGGTGAAGGGCGCCGCCACCCAGAGGTCGCCGTCCGGCCCCATCTGGATGTCGGTGTTGATGTCCGTGTTGGGGGCGAAGTCGGTCGGCCCCGAGACCAGTGCGTCATTGGCGTCGACGGTGACGGTGCGCAGGAACTGCTGGACATCGCCGTAGATGTACGCCCCCCGGTACGGCGCCGGGTAGCTCGTGCCGGTGTAGAACGCCCCGCCGATCGCCGCCGTGCTGACGTACTGCCCGCCGGCGAGGTGGCCGTAGGTGACTAGCGCCGGCTTGACGCCGCCCTGGGCGTAGAGCGTCTGGCAGGTCGCCTTGACGGAGTAGCCGTCCTGCCGGAAGTTGCCCTCGTAGCACGGCCAGCCGAAGTTCGCCCCCTTGCTCACCACATCCTGCTGCTCCCAGGTGCTCCAGCCGACGTTGCCGAGGTAGGGGACGTTCGTGCCGGGCCGCAGGGTGAAGCGGAAGGGGTTGCGCAGGCCGTAGGCCCAGACCTTGGAGCGGTTGTGGGCGGGGTTGCCGTCGCTGAAGGGGTTGCCGGGGGCGGCCTGGCCGGTGGTGGTGATGTGGAGGACCTTGCCGGCGAGGCTGTCGAGGTCCTGGGAGCGCAGCGCCCGGTCGTCGACGAAGTTGAAGCTCGCCCCGTCCCCGGTGGAGACGTAGAGCGTGCCGTCGCTCGCGACGCGGACCGAGCCGATCGAGTGGGAGAGCTCGTCGGTCGGGATGCAGTCGGTGCCGGCGGGGAAGTTGTCGCAGGAGGGGTGGGTGGCGTTGCCGACGACGGTGCCGAGCAGGACGAGCTCGCTGGCGGGGTTGGCGACGTCCCCGACCACCGTGTAGCGCGCCAGCCGGGCGGTCTTGATGCCGGTCGGGTTGGCGGGGTCGTTCTCGTAGGTGTAGAGGAGGTAGACGAAGCCGTTGGTCGCGAAGTTGGGGTCGACGGCGATGCCCAGCAGCCCGTGGTCGTCGTAGTCGTTCACCTTGGCGGTCAGGTCGATCAGCGGGGTGGGCAGGACGACCTTGCTGCCCGGCTTGAGCACCCAGACGAGGCCGTGCTTGGCGACGATGAAGACCCGCCCGTCGGGGACGAAGGCGAAGCCGACCGGCTGCTGCTGGACGCTGGCGGCCATAGTCTCGACGGCGAAGCCGGGGGGGAGGATGGTGGGGTCCAGGGCGGCGGATGCGGCGGACGGCGGGGGGGCGGGGATGGCGCGGAAGGCGGCGGCCGGGTCCATGCCCGCCGCCGTCCCCGCCGGGTCGACCACCCCGCCCGTCGGGCCCCCGTTCCCCTTGCCGTTCCACAGGCAGCCCCGCTTGTTGGCCTTCGCGTCGCCCTCGTCCCCCTGCCAGTTATGGTTGCTGTCGGACTTACCGTTCACCTTGGCGACGCCCGCCTTGACCAACTCCCGGCCGAGCGCCTGCCCCGCCGGATTGGTCGCGTGGTAGAGGCGCAGCCCGCGCGCGTCGAAGCCGCCCGCCACCGCGTCCTCGTCCAGCGTCAGCTTGCCCCCCTTCACCAGCCCCCAGAGCGCGGCGGTCGCCGCCTGACCGCAGGGGGTGGTGTAGGCGGGGACGTCGATGCCGGCGAGGCGGATGGCGCTCTGCTGGCCATAGATCCAGGTGACGAAGGTGTTGCCGTCGAGCACCTGGACCTGGGCGCTGGCGGTGACGGTGCCGCTGCCGGGCGGCGGCGGGCCGCCGACGGGGGTGGTGGCGGCGGCGACCGGGGCGACGGGATCGGCGGCGGGGATCGGGACGAGGAGGAGGGAACCGAGCACGAGCGCGAGCGCCACCCCCACCCGCCATGTCGGATGGAGTGTACGGACCGACGAACTGACTGTGCGACATATGGAGCGTTGGTAACGGTTCATGCTGTATCCCCTCCCGGCGTTCAGCGGTTCGTGGCCCCTTCTGACCACAGCCTCTCTTGAGCGTACCACGCGCTACGCAGATTATGAGATTGCGGGCACTCGCTCCCCAGGCAAGGGCGGAGGCCCGGCCACAAAGGCAATCATGATGCGCACGTTCGGCAAACGATGCATACCGACTTCGAATATAGCAGCCGAGAGCTCGACCAATTGTGCAAGTCACCCGTGCCGACGTTACAGAAAATTATTCCGCAGGGGCGGCGGGAGTCGGTCTTCCGCCGCCCGCGCGCATCGCGCGGCCCTGTGCCGATCGGCCGATGTTTAGCGGCCAGTTGGCACAGGGTTGGGCGTGTTTACCGGAGCGGGCGACGCACCGGGGGCGGATCGCCCGCCCGGCACCACCACCGGTGGCCCATCGTTCGCCGCTTGGTCCGGGATGACCAGCGCGTCCGTAAAGATGTCCTCGTCGTGCGTCAGCCCCTGGTCAGCGGGCGCCGCGTTGCGCGTGTCCGCCCAGATCGGATGCGCCCGGTTGTCCACCACAATCAGCCCGCTGTAGTCCCCCAGGAATCCCGCCTGGTTGCCATCGGGAGGCGGGAACATCGGCGAGACGGCGACCTCGGCGTAGGGCGTGGTCAGCTGCCTGCCCCCGGCGAGCATGTAGCGGGAGTCCTGCCGCTGCACCCCCGGTTGCCCCGCTGCGAACCCGCCGGCCGGCGTCGCGTTCTCGTTCGGCACCCGCCCCGTCTGGTAGTAGCTCACCGCCACATGATCGCCGCCCGCCCCATTGCCGCCTGCGCCATTCGGCACGACATCGATCGCCGGCTCGTACCGGTCCTGCTCGGCGTTGGGGTTGACCGGCGCTTTCGCTTCATGCCAGGTGGCACCGCCATCGGTCGAGGTGGAGAGGTGGATCTCGAACGTGCCGGTCCGGTAGTCCTGCCACGCCGCGTAGAGATTGCCGCCGATCCGGTTGACCGCCAGGCGCGGGAAGTCGTTCGTCCGCACGAAGGCGCCGGGGATGCACTCCTCCAGGCCGCGCCCGAAGTTGCACTGCGGCTCGCCGACCGTGACATCGGCGCCGACGAGGGTGGGGGCGGACCAGGTGGCGCCGCCGTCCTTGGAGACGACCGCCAGTTGCTGGCTGTTCGGGTCGCCCGCCGCCGTGTTCCCGTTGTTGAAGACGACGACCAGGTCGCCGTTCGGGCGGACGATCGGCTGCGATCCCTGGTCGAAGTTGCACGCGTTCGGGTCCGCCGTCGGATCGAAGAAGTTGCCGAAGCTGCACAGGGTGGGCGATGTGCCGCTGATCTCCTTCGGCGTGGACCACGTCACGCCGTGGTCGGTGGACCGCGCGAAGTAGATCGGCGACGAGCAGTACCCGGTTCCCGAAGCACCGCAGCTTTGCTTGAAGACGGTCCAGGTGGCGTAGACGCTGTCCCGGAAGGGGCTCGTCGCGAAGCTATCCGCCGCGATGAAGGGCTTGTCGTGGAAGACCTTGGCGTTGTTGTCCTCCACCACCACGTAGCTCGTGCCCCCCGACGGGACGTTGTTGTAGAACGACCCGTTGGCGTAGCTCGGCGATGCCGTCACCAGCAGCGCGCTCGCCGCGCTGTTGATATCGAAGACGACGCAGCCGAAGTACGCCGTCCCCGCCGAGTCGAAGGCGAGGGCCGGGTCGCTCGCCGCGTCGTAGGTGTGCCCCGTCCCCGCGCCCCCGAGGAGCGTGTGGCCGGCCGTCGGCCCATTCAGCCGCTGGTAGAAGGGCGGGATGCCGTCGCCCCAGCTCCTGCCCCCGTCCAGCGAGAAGTCGTAGCCGCAGTGGTTGAAGCCGATGCGGCTGTCGTTCTGGCCGGCGATCAGGTTCTGGTGGTCGATCGGGTTGAAGGCGATCGACTCCTCCGCCTGGCGGCGGAAAGTGCAATCCTGGTTGACGCGCACATTGCGGTCGGGGTTGCGCGCCCGGCAGCCGAGCGTCCCCCGGCGGATCTCCTCGCTCGCCGCCTGCTGAGGGCCGCCAGCGGGCGCCTGCTGGGCGAGCTGCTCCTTGGCGCTCTCGATGACGCCGCCGGAGAGCGACGGGAGCGTCCGCGGCCCCTGTGCGGTCGGGACCGTCGCCGGCTTGAGGGCGCCGGTGGCGGCGCGCCGGGCGAGGCTGTCCTCGGCCGATGCCGGCGTCGATGGGAAGGACAGGTAGACCGCCATCATTGCCAGGGCGGTGAGCACGAGCACGACACGCTTCCTCATGATGTCTCCCCTCTCGATGTGCGGCGACCGCCCGCGATGAAAGGGGGCGGCACGACGCGCGATCCTCCGCGTGCACGGTATGCCTCAGCCCTCCTCCTTCCTCTCTAGCGTCTCTCACGATTGGCTGCGGTATGGCGGGGGCGACCCCCCGTGACTGGATAGGGGCACGATAAACGCATCATGGGGGAAAAGCCAGGCTCGCAATCCATATTTACCCATGAGTTCATGCAGGGGGACATGGACTGGATACCGGGGGTAGTGACCTGCCCTCCGAATTCTGGTCCATCCTGATACGTTCGTACGAACGTAATCCGAGAGGAGGACAGGATGCGGACATCACGGTTCAGCGAGCAGCAGGTCATCGCGGCCCTGCGCCAGGTCGAGAA
>JALYSK010000088.1 GCA_030854805.1 Chloroflexota bacterium
TCATTCCGGTGCAGACGCAGTACTACGCCATCAAGGGGCTCACCGCCCTGATCAAGGTGATCAACACGATCAAGCTGAAGCTGAACCACGACCTCGAGGTGCTGGGCCTCCTTCCCACGTTCTTCGACGGCCGCACCGTGCTCGCTCGCGAGATGCTCGACAACCTGCGCAGCCTGGGCGATCACCGAGTGTTCAACACGATGATCAAGAACACGGTGAAATTCGGCGAGGCTCCCCTTACCGGACGCCCGATCACGGACTACGCCAGCAGCTCTGCCGCTGCCAGGTCGTTCCGCGAGCTGGCACAGGAGGTCATCGAACTTGGCTAACAAGCGCCCGGCGTTTCGCGAGAACATCCATCGCCTCTTCGACGAGGCGCAGGCGACCGATCTGGCGCCTGGCATCGTGTCCCTCATCGAGTCGCGCGCGACTCATGCCCAGATCCGCGAGATCGCCGTCGATCGGATTCTGCCCAACCCGGCGCAGCCACGCCTCTCGTACGAGGAGGACTCGCTCACCGAGCTGGCCGACTCGATCCGCGAGCACGGCGTTCTCCAGCCCATCCTGGTGCGCCCGATCGGTCACCAGTTCCAGCTGATCGCCGGAGAGCGGCGCTGGCGAGCCTCGCGCCTGGCCGATCGGTCGACCATTCCGGCGATCGTCGCCGAGTTCGACGACGATACGGCCCTGGAGGTCTCGATCATCGAGAACCTACAACGCGAGGACGTGTCACCCCTTGAAGAGGCGGTCATGTTCCGCAAGATGACCGACCTCGGGTACAGCCTGCGCCAGCTTGCGCAGAAGCTGGGCAAGGACAAGGGCTATATCGAGAACCGCCTCCGCCTCTCGGAGGCGCCGGCAGATATCCGAGAGTTGGTGTCTTTGCGCAAGGACACGATCTCGCACGCCTACGAGCTGATGAAGATCGGTGACGAGCGGAAGCGGCGGCGCCTCGGCAAGAAGGTGATCGCCGGCGAGCTCACGCTTTCCCGGCTGCGGGCGATGGCCGGCGGCACTCCGGCCGATGAGCCCACCGCCCGGCCGAAGCGGCGCGCGCGAACGGTCGCGGGCGAGGCGGTCGCCGCGAGAGCTGCCGATGATGCGCTGATGAGCGCACGAGGAAAGCTGGCGGATGGGATCGAGGAGCTGGTCGACCTGCTCCGCGACCCGGATGTGATGGCGCAGATTCCCGATGTGAATCGGGACAATTTTGCCAAGCACCTGACCATCACGAAGCTGAAGATCGAGAACGCGATCGCCATCATTCGAGCCGGAACGGGGACCCGCGAAGAGACCGCCTGAGGGATCAGGGGGTGTACGACATGACCTCGCGGTGCTGAACCAGGAAGTCCACCAGCTCGGCGCGCGCCTCCCGGTCGATTCGTCGGAGGCCGGCCACCGCCTTCGGTAGCTCGAAGATTGGTGCCGCCAGCTGGCCGGCAGTATCGATCCCCACCACGTGGTCCGGTCCCCCGCCGACCAGGAAGGCACGCTGAAAGCCTCGCGCGTCGAGCTTCGCGGCGGCACAGAAGCGCTCGATGGCATTGCCGACCCCAAGGCGCTTCGCGAAATCCATGAAGAGATCGCCGGCCCAGGTGTCGATCTGCTCGTCGCTCTGTGCTGCCACCATCGCGCGATAGGCCTTCTCGTCGCTCTCCACCGACTCCTCCAAACCACGAACCCGCATGATTCTAGCGCGCGATGAATCGCCCGAATCGGTCGCGATGCGCCTGTTATCCTGCCGCCAATGATCAACCGGATTCGCGATCCACGGACCGAAGACACCATCGTGTACGAGCTGCTTCGAACGCCGCGCGGGTCCACCTCGGCCGAGGTCGTGGGGCGCGCGATCTTCCGCGGCGGCAGAGCGACGGTCGAGGCACCGGAGTCGATCAGGCTCGCCGTGGAGGAACAGCTCAATCGCGCCTTCGTCGACCGGCTCCAGGCCGATGAGCGGCCGCGCGGATACCGTCGCAGCGGCCGCGGGATTGTCGAGATGCTGGTTCCCGGCATGGCCGAACACTTCATCGCGCGCATGCGCGGGCTGTGGCTGAGCTATCCCGACGGCTCCGTCGTCACGGCACGCGCCGGGATCGGAAGCGGCGCCCCCACCCGCCCGGCTATACGCAGTGAACCGGCCGAGGCACCGCCAGTGACCGACCCCGCGATTCGCCGTGCGACGCTCGCGACGATCGACCAGGGGAGCCGGCCCCTGACGCGCAGCAATGCGCCGCAGACCGGGTTGCGCGGGGACGAGGCGCCGTCCGTCAACCGCACCGACTGCGGCTGGCTCGTCTGAAGGCAGGAGGCCGCGCTCCCACCGGAAGGCAGCTATCTGGCGCCCGATGGTCAGGTATGATCGCCGCGATGTCGTTGAAGCGGTACCTGCTGCTGCCGGCACTGATCGCGGGTATCGGGATCGTGTACTGGCTCCTCAGCCATGACCCTGTGCGCGGAACGTATGACTGGGCCGGCGCGGCGATGCTCATCGTCTTTGCCGCCGCCATGGCGGTGATGGGCTTCGTCCTGCTTCCAACCCTCGACAATGTCGGCCCGACAGCTCCTGTCGACGAACACTGGCACGAGCGGAATCGCTGACGGCGCGACCTGGGCACGGGGCCGGCCACTGCGCCTCGCCGGGGCGGCACGGCGGCTACCAGCGCCGGGTTCAACCTCCCGACCTGGCACCGCTGCCTGTGCGTACTCCCCGCGTGAAGTTCAGCGAATCCCGGTGTCGTAGGCCACGATGAGCGGTTGAAGGGCCGCTCCCTCGCGGACTGCCAGCTCGATCGGGGCCGCCGTCCCCATGAACCCCTCCACCGGTTGAGGCACCAGCTGATAGTCGCCGGGCGCGAGGCGCAGATGAAAGCTGCCGTCTGGCGCAGTCGTAGCGCGCGCCACTTCGTTTCCGTTCTCGATGACCAGCAGGACTGCCCCAGCGACGGGCCGATCAGCGCAGGCGGGATCGGGTGGCACTCGCTCAACCGGGCAGACCGGGCCCGCCTGCGCGACCCCGGTCACCTCGACGGTGGGTCCAGAGTGCGGCGCCTGGCAGCCCGCGACCAGGCCGATGACGAGGATGAGCAGCAGGCGAGATGACATGGGCGCCAGACGCGACCGGGAGCGTCCTGGTTCCCCTGCCACGCGCCGTGGGTCCGCCAGGCTACGCACTGGGGCGCCGTAACGGTCGCCACGCCGCCGCATCGCCAGACGGCTACCCGAGTCGCAGGCCATGGCGCTCGACCAGCACTGGGATCGTGCTGACGTCGATCTCGAGCCCGTAGTGTGCCGCGACCTCACCGATCGCGGCCTCGTCTCGATCAACCGCCGCGAGGAGCGGCGCCATCTCGCGGAAGTAGTTCTCGAAGCCCGCAGGGGAGATCAGCTCCAACAGGCGTGCGGGCTCGTCGCCGGCATTCCAGAAGGTGTGGGGCACGCCGCGCGGCTTGAAGACCAGGACCCCGGGTGCCGCCTCGATCACGTCGTCACCGAGCTGCACGCCTAAGCGGCCCTCCAG
>JALYSK010000093.1 GCA_030854805.1 Chloroflexota bacterium
CGGGTGCTTCTGCGCCCATCCGCTGATGATGAGGCTGCTGCGGGTCGACGAGCCCGAGGCCAATCGGCTCATGGACGCGACGCGCGACGGCCAGCATCCGCGCCTTCCCGGCGCCGCGCGGATCAGCTTCGGCCTGAGAACCACCCGCGCCGACGTGGAGGCGGTCGCTGCGGCGCTGCAGCAGATCTCGACGGACGGCCCCCGATGGACCTACCGCCTCTCCGAGACGACCGACGAGTACGAGCCCGATCCGGATCCCCGCCCGCTCCCGGCCCTCCCGATGCGGCTGGGCGAGCACCACCACACCTCCGGCGAGTCCGCCTAGAGGACGTCGCCGCGCGGCTCTCCAGGGAGGACGCGTGGCTCGTGATCCCGCTCCCACGAGGTCTCGCGCTGTCGGAGCGCCACGACCAGGGAGATCACCGCGAAGACGCCCGCCTCCAGCAGCACGATCGTGGCGCCCGACGAGACGTCGAGCCAGTAGCTGAAGTACATGCCCAGCAGGCCGGCGCCCGCGCCGAACAGCGTCGAGTAGCCGATCATGCGCCCGAACGAATCGGTGAGCAGCCGCGCGGTGCTGGCCGGAATCACCAGCGTGGCGGCGATCAGGGTCACCCCCACCACGTTGATCGAGGCGACGATCGTGGCAGCCATCGCCAGCGCGAAGAGGCTGTCGACCAGGCCGATGCGCACCCCGTAGATCGGGGCAACCTCCGGGTCGAAGGTCAGAAAGAGGAGCTGCTTGTAAAAGAGGCCGATGAAGAGGGCGACCAGACCGGTCACCGTCGCCACCACCAGGAGGTCGGTTGGCGTGACGCCCAGGACGTTCCCGAACAGTGCCGCCTCGAAGTTCCGTGTGAAGCTGCGCGTCTTGCTGATCAACGCGACCCCGATCGCGAAGCTGGCGGTGGTGACGATCCCGATCGCCGCGTCCGCACCGATCTTCCGGCGCCGCGCAGTCGCGTTGATGAGCAGGGCCGAGAGGAAGCCCCACAGGCCGGCCCCAACGTAGAAGTTGATGCTGGTCACGTACGCGACCACGGCGCCCCCGAAGACGGAGTGCGAGAGCCCATGGCCGATGTAGCTCATCCTCCGCAGGATGACGTAGACCCCAATCATGCCGCACAGGGCGCCCACCATCACGGCGGCAAACAGGCCCTGCCGGAAGAACTCGAAGGCGAGCGGCTCGGCGACCAGGTTCATCCCGGCGGCCCGCCGTGGACATGGTCATCGGCCGCATGCTCGTGGTGCGCATGGTCGTAGCCCGGGTGATGGTGCTGGAGGGCATCGCGCAGGCGGTGCGGGGCGGCATCGGCCACCAGGATGGCGCCGTCCTGGCGGACGACGCGCAGGTCGGCACCGTAGGTCCGACCAAGGATGGCATCGGTGAAGATCTCGTCAGGAGAACCCTCCGCGATGATGCGCCGATTGACGCAGACGACCCACGGCAGGTGAGCTGCGACGGCGTTCAGCTCGTGGGTGGCGAGGACGATGGTCATCCCCTCGCGGTTCAGATCGGCGAGGAGATGCAGGATGTCGTCGCGGGTCCGCAGGTCGACCCCGCTGGTCGGCTCATCGAGGAGGAGAAGCAGCGGATCGCCGATCATGGCGCGCGCCAGGAAGACGCGCTGCTGCTGTCCGCCGGAGAGATCGCCGATGTTGCGCTCGGCCAGATCCCCGATTCCAAGGCGGTCCAACAGCCGATCGACCGCCAGCCGATCGCCAGCGGTTGCGCGCGGCCACCACGGCCTGACTCCCCAGCGGCCCATCAGCACCACCTCGGAGACCGTCGCCGGGAAGTGCCAATCCACGGTTTCCAGCTGGGGCACCCATCCGACCCGCGGCGTGGTCCCGTGCTGCACGGGCTGGCCCGCAACGGTGACGCGGCCGCGCACCCGGGGGACCACTCCCACCATTGCGCGCAGCAGCGTGGTCTTGCCGACCCCGCTCGGCCCCACCACGCCGACGAATGCTCCGCGCTCGATGCGCAGGTCGATCTGCTCGAGCACCGGCGCAGCCCCGTAGCCACACGTCACGTCCTCGAAGCTGACCAGGGGCTCGCCCTTCGTACCTGTCACGGCTGGTACGTGTCCCTCACCTCGAGCGCCTCGAACCCGGCACTGCTGCCTCCGAGGGCGTCGAACATCACCGTCATGTCTTTCTGCATCATTCCCAGGTAGGTGTGCTCGGGCGAATTTTGCGCCCCGGGCGGCTCGTCATCACGCAGCTTGTCGACGAAGGTTGCACCCGACTCCCGGGCGATCTGCTCCAGGACCGGGCTGGGGAAGACCTCGGAGCCGAAGATCGCTGGCACCTTCTCAGCGCGGATCTGCTGGATCAGGCGCGCAACCTCCTGCGGGCTCGGATCGGAGAAGTCCGACGCCTGCACCGCGCCGATCACCGTAAAGCCGTACTCGCGCGCCCAGTAGGCCCACGAGTCGTGGTAAGTGAGCAGCTTGCGGTTCTCGCTGGGCACGGTTGGCGTCATCGCCCGGATCGCTGCGTCGAGCGCGTCGAGCCGCTTCCCGTACGCGGTGAAGTTGGCCGCGTAGTAGTCCGCGTTGGGGGGATCGGCCTGGCTGAACCAGTCGCGCATCAGCTCCGCGTAGCGCAGGGCGTAGCGGGGATTCATCCACAGGTGCGGGTTCGGGTCGCCCTTCGATTCGGGGAAGCTGAAGTCGAAGATCCACTGGTCCCTGCTGATCGTATTGTCCCCGAGCACGAGGACCCGGGCCTCGGCGCGCTTCGAGGCATCGGCCAGGTCGAGCGTCGGCTGTTCAAGATGCAGCCCGTTCACCACGATCAGATCGGCGTTCGCCAGCGTCTGCGCATCGGAAGGGGTCGGCTCGAACGTATGCGAGTTGGTCGCGTCGGGGATGATCCCGTGGAGCCGGATGCGCGTCCCGCCGATATTGCGCGCGATCGAGCTGATCGGCGCCACCGTCGTGGCCACATCGAGCATGTCCAGCCCGCGGGTGAGCTCATCGTGCCAGCCGAGCGAGGCATCAGCGCCATCGGTGCCGGTGGCGCCCGGTCCACCGATGCAGCCCGAAAGGATCGCGACCATCAGTAGCGCCGCGCCGATCGGCGCACGAGACATCGACCACCTCCGTGCTGCGCCTCCGGCGATCGGCCGCAGGGACACGCCAAGAGCCTATCGGAATGCGACTCGGCGCATCCCGATATCCTTTGGGGCATGGCACTCGATCCGCTCAAGATCCTCAACCCCGGACGGGTGGAAAGGATGATCGGCCGGCACTGGACGGAGCTCGACACTCCGGCCCTCCTGGTCGATCTCGACCGGCTGGAACGAAACATCGAGCGCATGGCGGCCCTTGCGCGCGCGCACGGGGTGGCCCTGCGGCCACACGTCAAGACGCACAAGTCGGTCGCCATTGCGCAGAGGCAGATGGCGGCCGGGGCCGTCGGGT
>JALYSK010000099.1 GCA_030854805.1 Chloroflexota bacterium
CTGGCGACGAGGTGGGTGGTCACGAACTTACCGTCGGGCCAAAGGTCGCGCTCGTCAACCAGGACCTTCCCCCCGCCTTCCTGGATCAGCCGCGTGGCCCACGGCTCCGGCACCCACGCGCCGTCGACCTCGCCGCTCTGAAAGGTCTGGAGGGTCTGCGCGTTCGCCTGCGGCAGGATCTGCACATCGCCGCCGCCCTCCTTGGTTGTCTTGAGACCCTTGTCGGCTAACCAGGCCCGTAGGGCCACGTCCTGAGTATTACCGAGTTGCGGGGTGGCGAGCCTCTTTCCTCGCAGGTCGTCGGCGCTCGCAATGGTGGGTTTCACGATGAGGAATGCGCCTCCCGAGGTGGCCCCTGCCACAATCCGAATCGCCTCACCCTTCGAGCGCGCGAAGGCGTTGATGGCCGGGTTGGGGCCCATCCATGCCGCATCGAGCGCACCTGAGAAGATGGCTTCGACCGCCTCCGGCCCAGCGTTGAATGTCTTCAGCTCGAGTTGAGTTCCCGATCCGAGCCGCCTCGCCAGGATGCCACTGCGAATGGCGACGATGGCGGGAGCATGGGTGACGTTCGGAAAGTAGCCCAGTCGCAGCGCCACACTTCCTGAGTTGCCGGGTCGATCGGTCCCACACGCGGCCAGGACCAGAAGAACGAGCGTACTGCCAAGGGCAGCGGTCAGCGGGCGTCGCAAAATTGGTTCCCTCGGCGAGCACTGGTTCCGGCGCCGCGTCGCGCGCGCCGACGCGCCGGGGGCAGTCTCATTGCCAGATGTGATTGTGTCAAACGAGATGTCGAGCCGGGTAGCGCGCGTGGCCGCCTGCGGCCGCGGCGATGCTAGAATCGGAAAAACCCCGGAGGAATTTGAGACCCATGCCGAAGTATGTCTTCGTGACGGGCGGCGTCACCAGCTCGCTCGGCAAAGGCATCACCGCCGCCTCCATCGGGCGAATCCTCAAAGCCCGCGGGATCCCGGTCTCCATCCTCAAGCTCGATCCATATATCAACATCGACACCGGCACGATGTCGCCGTACCAGCACGGCGAGGTGTTCGTGACCGATGACGGCGCCGAGACCGATCTGGACCTCGGGCACTACGAGCGCTTCATCGACGAGAACCTGTCGCAGGCGTCCAACGTCACGACCGGGCGCATCTACCAGAGCGTGATCGCCAAGGAGCGCCGCGGCGACTATCTGGGCGGCACCGTGCAGGTGATCCCGCATATCACCAACGAGATCAAGGAGCGGATACAGCGGGTCGCGCGTGAGGGGACCGGCAGCGTGGCTGGCAGCGGGCTGGCACAGCACGGCGTAGTGGTGGTCGAAGTCGGTGGCACGGTCGGCGACATCGAGTCGCTCCCATTCCTCGAAGCGATCCGCCAGATGCGCAAGGATGTCGGGCGCCAGAACGTCCTCTACGTCCACGTCACGCTTCTGCCGCAGATCGGCGCTACCGGCGAGCTCAAGACGAAGCCGACGCAGCACTCGGTCAAGGAGCTGCGGGGGATCGGCATCCAGCCTGACGTCATCATCTTGCGCAGCGATGAGCCGATCGAGGAGGAGATCCTCGATAAGGTCGCCCTCTTTACCGATGTCGACGTGCATGCCGTGATCCCACTTCGAACGGCGCAGAGCATCTACGAGGTGCCGATCCAGCTCGAGCGGGCGGGCCTCGGCAAGCTCATCACCCGCGAGCTGGATATCCCCGCCAGCGAGCCCGATCTCGCCGACTGGCAGGAGCTGGTCAACCGCATCCGCACACGGCGACCCGAGGTCGAAATCGCGATCGTCGGCAAGTACACCGAGCTGCCAGACGCCTACATCAGCGTCATCGAGGCGCTCAAGCACGCCGGCCTGCACCACCGGGTCGAGGCCAAGGTGCGCTGGATCCGGTCCGAGCACCTGGAGCGGGTCGAGCCCGAGCAGGTGGCCGAGGAGCTCGCGGGCGTCGACGGCGTCCTCGTCCCGGGTGGGTTCGGCTACCGCGGTGTCGAGGGCAAGGTGCGGGCCATCCGCTGGGCGCGCCAGAACCGGATTCCCTACCTCGGCCTCTGTCTTGGCCTGCAGTGCGCGGTGATCGAGCTCGCTCGCGAGGCGCTCGGCACCGAGGATGCCAACAGCAGCGAGTTCAATGTCTTCACAGAGCACCCCGTCATCGATCTGATGCCCGACCAGACCGACGTCACTGACAAGGGCGGGACCATGCGCTTGGGCCTCTATCCCGCCAGACTCGAGGAGGGATCGAAGGTGCGTCAGGCATACGGCGACGAAATCGCCTACGAGCGCCATCGGCATCGCTTCGAGGTGAACAATGCGTATCGCGAGCAGCTGGCACAGGCGGGGATGCGCTTCAGTGGTGTCTCGCCCGATGGCCGCCTCGTGGAATATGTCGAGCTGAAGGACCATCCGTGGTTTGTGGCGACGCAGGCCCACCCCGAGCTGAAGAGCCGACCCAACCGTCCCCACCCGCTCTTCCGCGATTTCGTGGGGGCGGCCGCTCAGCACCGTGGTCTCCCCCAGGAGACGCCTGCTGTCCGGCAGCCGAGCAAGCCGAAGCGGCCCGCCACGGTGGCGGGCAAAGCGAGCGTCGCCTGACGCATGGCGACCCGGACCTCGACCAGGGCGCGCGCCGCCTTTGACCTTGCCGCGTATTCGGCTGAGGTCGAGACCTTCCTGAGCGAGCTGCTCGAGGCCTATTACCTGAACTGGTCCGGCCAGCGCGACGAGATGGTGCTCGAGCCAATCTACGCGCGCCATCCGGACCTCTTCACTCGCAAGGCGGTCGATGCGCGCCGGCGAGCGGCAGATGGCGATGGGGATCCCGCTCAACAGGCTCGGCTGCTGCACGCTTTCGCGCTCCAGTCGTATCTCGACTCCGGGACGGTCGACCTGACAGAGCAGATCGAGACCGTGGAGGCCCAGGCCGTCGTTATCTGGCGCGGCGAGCGGCTGCCCTACCGCGCCCTGCCGATTCGGGTGGCAGAGATCGCGGATCGCGGCGAGCGGAACGCCCTGTACGCCGCGTACCTCGAGGCAGTGGAGCTGATCAACCCGCTACGCGAGGAGCGTCTGGCGAGGGGGCACGAGCTCGCCGGCGAGCTCGGCTACGAGAGCTACGTGGACCTTGCGAAAGCGGTTCGCGACTTCGACCCCCAAGAGCTGGCGACCGAGCTGCAGGCCTTCCTGGCCGAGTCCGAAACGGTCTACTTCGCCGCGCTGCGGCGTTATCTGGCCCTGATCGACATCGAGCAGGGTGACGCCTCCTATGCCGATCTGGGGCACCTGCTGCGTGGATCGTCATGGGACGCCTGGTTCAACTCGCGACGGATGGTGACGGTCCTGCGCGCGACCCTGGCGGGTCTGGGGATCGATCTTGAGGCGCAGAGCAACGTCACTCTCGACGTCGAGCCCCGACCGCACAAGAGCCCGCGCGCCTTCTGCGCGGCGATCCGCGCCCCTGGGGACGTGCGCCTCTCGGTCCAGCCGCGCGGCGGCTGGGACGATTTCGGTGCGATCCTTCACGAAGCCGGTCACCTCGAGCACTACGCTCACGTTGACCCCGAGCTGCCCGCCGCTTACCGGCTGCTGGGCGACCCGAGCGTGACGGAGGGGTATGCGGCGCTCCTCGAGTTCCTTTTGGTGGAGCCGAAGTGGTTGGACGAGCACACGTCGATGAACGAGGACCAGATACTCGGCTTCGGTGACTTCACCGCCTTCTGGCGCCTCTACATGGTCCGCCGCTACATCGCCAAGCTGCTTTACGAGCTTCGGCTGCACTCGGGCGGCGAGACCGCCCTCAACCGCGCCTACTACGCAGGCCTGCTGAGCCTCCTCACCGGCGTGAGCTATTCGGAGTCGCAGTACGTCGCCGACCTCGACGATCACCTCTACGCCGCCGCCTATCTACGCAGCTGGCTTTTCGAGGCGAGCCTCTCGGCCGCGCTGAAGCGGCACCACGGCGAGGCCTGGTGGCACGATCCGGCGGCGGGCGAGACGCTCCGTCGAGCGTGGAGTCGCGGCCAGGAGTGGAAAGCAGAGGACGTGGTTGCTCATCTCGGGTATGATCGTCTCGACTGGCGACCGGTCCTGCGTCAAATTCGGACGCGGCTCATCGGCGAGATGAGCGGATATGGCGGGCCCAACATCACCACCCGTGCCGGGACCCGCAAGGTCTGATCACGTGGCCGCCGGTCCTCCCCCATCGCGAGAGATCACCGCACAAGGGTGACGACTCCCGTGGGCTCAGGTTCAACTGCCGTAGATGCGTCACCGGGTCGGATCCGATCGAGGGTTTGACCGGCGCACGGGGCGGCACTCTCAACATCACCGAGGTCAGGTCCTAGATGAAGCTCTGCTGGCAAGCGAAGCGGCCATGAACGACGAATCACGACCGCAGCAGCAGCGACGCCGCCCGCGCCGCCGCACAGAGGGTGGTGGCGGTCCGCGCCGTCAGCCGGCTCGCACCGGCTTCGCTCCCCGACGTCGCAACGACTACGCCTCGGGTCAGTACTCCTCGATCTTCACGGGCCCGTTCCCGACCGAGGCGGATGAGGGCGAGGCCCTCAACTTGCCCGATCTGCAGGCCAAGTCCGTTGACGAGCTCCGCGAGCTTGCGAGCGACCATGGCATCGAGGGGTCCGAGGGGATGGAGCATTCCGACCTCGTCCTCAAGCTGCTCGACGTCGTCCCCCTGGCGCCCACCCAGCCGTATATCAGCAACGGTCAGCCTGGGATCGCTGAGGGGATCCTGGAGATCGTCGACGAAGGCTTCGCCTTCCTTCGCACACACGGCGTGATGCCGTCCAATGACGACATCTACGTCAGCAGCAGCCAGGTGCGCCGTTTCGGCCTCCGGACGGGGGATCACGTCACCGGCCAGACGCGGCCGCCGAAGGACCAGGAGAAGTACTGGGGCCTGCTGCGCGTCGACACCGTCAACGGGGTCGACCCGGAGATCGCCAAGCGCCGCCCGAACTTCGACACGCTGGTGCCGGTCTTCCCCGAGGAGATGTTCGACCTCGAGACCGACCAGAAGAACCTGACGCAGCGCCTGATCAACCTGATCAGCCCCCTCGGCAAGGGGCAGCGCGGCATGGTCCTCTCTCCGGCGAAGGCAGGCAAGACGACCGTTCTCAAGCAGATCGCGGCGGGGATCACCGACAACCACCCCGAGGCCTACCTCATGGTTGCGCTCATCGGCGAGCGTCCGGAGGAGGTCACCGATATGCAGCGCAGCGTGAAAGGCGAGATCTTCTCGTCGACCTTCGACGAGCCGACCGAGAATCACACCCGGGTCGCCGAGATGGCGCTCGAGATCGCCAAGCGCCAGGTCGAGACCGGCCGCGATGTCGTCATCCTGCTCGACTCGATCACACGGCTGGCGCGCGCTTATAACCTCGCCCTTCCGGCATCCGGCAAGACCCTCTCGGGCGGCGTCGACCCGGTCGCTCTGTATCCCCCCAAGCGCTTCTTCGGTGCCGCGCGCAACATCGAGCATGGTGGCAGCCTGACCATCATCGCGACCTGCCTGGTGGATACCGGCTCACGCATGGATGACGTCATCTACGAGGAGTTCAAGGGGACCGGCAACATGGAGCTCGCGCTCGATCGCAAGCTCTCCGAGAAGCGGATCTTCCCGGCCATCGACGTCCTGCGCTCCGGCACTCGGCGCGAGGAGCTGCTGCTCGACGAGAACACGCTGCGCATGACCTGGACGATGCGGCGCATGCTCTCGGCCCTTGGCCCCAACGAGGGAATCGAGCTGCTCATGCAGCGCCTCGGCAAGACGAAGAACAACGCAGAGTTCCTGGTCTCACTCAGCAAGTCGGTCGAGGCCTCCGAGCGCTAGACCGATCCATCGGCATCCTGATGCCCCGCCTGGGGATGCTGCTCTCGCTTGCGCTGCTGCTCGGCGCCTGTGGCGGAGAGCCGACCACCCCGTCGCCCACCGTGCCGGTCTCTTCGCCGGCCGTCCCATCCTCGACGCCGGTCCCAACCGCTGGCCTCGGGCACGTGATTGCGGCACCAGGATCGGAGAGTGCCGTCTACCGTCCCAATCCCGGTGCCATCGTGGTCGCGATCGACCCCGGCCACGGCGGTTGCCTCGACTGGGGCTCGCCGAACCCGTTCGACAACGTCGAGGCCAAGGCGGAGAAGGCGATCACCCTCGGCATCGCGCTCGCCCTGCGCGAACGGCTCGAGGCAGAGGGAATCACGGTGGTGATGACCCGCGACGCGGACCAGGCGCTCGCCGGCGACCTGTACCCGCCGCTCGGCTGCCAGGGACCGCCGCTACGGGACGTGAACGGTGACGGGATCGCCGGCTTTGGCCCGCAAGTCCCGCCGCAGACCCTGGCGCGCGATGAGCTGCAGGCGCGCCTGGACTTCACCAATGTCGCTCGCGCGGACGTCCTGCTCAGCATCCACATTGACGCGATCACCGATGCCGACGGCAACCCGATCCCGATCGCGCGCACCGAGACCTTCTACACCGATGAGACGCCCTGGGGTCCCTCGAGCACGCGCCAGCTCGCAGAGCTGATGCAGCAGGGACTGGTGAGCGCCATGGCCGGGGCCGGATATCCGCGCCAGGACCGTGGCACAAACGCCCACAACTTGTACCTCGTCGCGCCGCCGCTGCTCAGAGAGACAGCGGAGCGGCCGAACCGTTGGGCACAGCCCACGCGTGGTGCGCTGATGCCCTCGGTCCTGTGCGAGGTCGCATCGAACACGCTGGCGGCCGAGGACCGGCTGATCATCTCCGCAGATGGGCAGGCCCGCATCGCGGATGGCCTCTTCGCAGGCCTGGCTGGCTACTTCACGCAGCGGCCGCTGGCGGCGCGCATCGATGCCTTGCTCCCGGCTGCGGACCTCTCGCCACGAGCGGTCCCCGGAGCAGGACTGCCCTTCTGGGCAGTGGAGGCGCGTGGCCTCTCTCACCTCCCCTTGAGGCTGACGAACACCGGGCAGCAGCGCTGGAGCGAGAAGCTGGGTCTTCTGGTGGGCTGGCAGCCATCAAACGACCCATACCTGCGCGCGGCTCCCGCGACCCTCGACCGCGTGGAGGTTGCCGTGCCGCCACTGGCGCCCGGCGAATCGGTCGATCTCGAGGTGCCGGTCGCCGTCCCAGCGGGTGCTCGCCAGGTGGCCTGGATCACCCTCGGTTTCGGCGGCGAGGAGACCTTCGCGGATACGGGATCGGCGCCATTGCAGCTCGCCAGCACCGCCCCATAGTCCTGCCACTAATTGCCAAACGGCTGCCGGCTTTGGTTGACCCGCCAAGTCGGGCGCTGGTAGGATGCCGCGGTGCGACATCGGCCCGGGCACTTGCTACCGGACCCGCGGGACGCGGTCGTACGCCCAACCCTGTGCCCCCGTGCGGAGCTATGACGATTGCCTGACGGCCGCTTGACAGATGCCCGGCTCTTGACGCGAGCTATTGCCCACCTCGCCGTCATCGGCCTGGTCGCCTTCACCTCGGCGATCGGGATCGCGGCGGCTCATGGCCAGTCGCCCGGGTCCGGGCATCTGGGCTTGAATCTCGTCTCCTCCGCGCGCGGCGCTGCACCCTCGTCCGCCCCCCTGGTCGCCTATTCGTACGTGTTCGCCCCGCAGGCCGGGCGCGCGCTGGCGGAACCGGATCCCCTGCGCATGCCGCAGCCCCACCTGGCGCCCACCCCCAAGCCGACGCCTTTCCCCCTGAAGAAGGCCGCCCCCTTCCCCGCGCCGACCATCGCGCCGCAGATCGGATTCGTGCAGCAGCCGGCGGTTACCGCCGCCGGTCCGGTCGGACCCCCGCCTCCCGATAGCGGCGGCACGCTCACCTGGCCGGTGGCCGGCGGCGCGATCAGCCAGTACTTCTCCGCCGGCCACCTTGCCCTTGATATCGCCGCTTCGGCCGGCAACACCGTCGTTGCGGCCGATGCGGGCGTGGTCACCTCGGCCGGCTGGAGGGGCAACGGTGGCGGCCTGGTGGTCGAGATCACCCACCCCAGCGGCATCAGGACCGTCTACAACCACCTTGGCTCGATTTGGGTCGGGGCAGGTCAGAACGTCGCTCGGGGCGCCGGGATCGCCGTGGTGGGCTGCACCGGGATCTGCACCGGCCCGCATGTTCACTTCGAGGTGATCGTGGGCGGGATGCTGGTCAACCCGCTGCGCTACCTGTAACCCGGCGCTCGGCGCCACGCCGCCTGGCCGGTTCTCGACCTCAACCACTGCATGTTCGCTGACCGCGCGCGCATCCTCGTGGCTGCCGGCAGCGGCGGTGACGGCGCTTCGTCCTTCCGGCGTGAAGCGCACGTGCCGCGAGGGGGGCCCGATGGCGGCGACGGCGGTAAGGGCGGGGACGTGGTGCTCGTCTCGGAGGCGGGAATGACGACCCTCATCGAGTTCAGCCGCAAACGGCATTTCCGTGCCGCGCCCGGCGGCAGGGGAGCAGGGCGTCGGGCCCATGGCCGCAGCGCTCCGCAGATCCGCCTCGCAGTGCCGCCCGGCACGGTGGTGCGCGGACCCGACGGCGAATGGGTCGGCGAGCTGCTCGAGCCT
>JALYSK010000036.1 GCA_030854805.1 Chloroflexota bacterium
AACTCTCCGAACAAAAAACCAGTGGTTTCGCCCGAAGGCTCCTCCACCGGTTACACGTTCAGACGTTGGTCCCGTTGACTCGTGTGGATTCCTGTCACTCTTCAGCTGTTAAGTTCACGCCACCGAAGATCGGCTTTGTTCGATTCAAGGCCTCCGAAACCGGGACCCGAGGCGACAGGCTGCACGGCCGAAGCCGCCGTCCCTCTCGCCTGCCGGCTGAACGCCGGCGCGATCACGGATGGTACGCGCCTCCTGCTGGGCTGTCAACCGAGTCGCGTGCGCAATTGACCGTCATTGGCCCTCTGGCGGGGCTATGATGCGACCTCGTTCCCCGCCCGCCCATGCCCCCAAAAAGGGAGACTCGGATGCACGCTCGGACCGCCAGGCGGCCCGGCGCCGGCCTTGGCTCCGTCGTCGCTGCGGCCGGACTCCTTGCCGCGCTGGTGATGGGACCCGGTGCGCGCACTGGTGCGGCGATGGAGATCCCACCGTCCGGCGGCTTCTACATCCAGACCTCGGGCGCGAACACGCCGGTCACCGTCGGTGACTGGTACACCTCGACCAGCGCCGGGGCTGGGGCTGGCTATCACTACGTCACCATTACGGTCCCGTGCGGCTGGCCGACCGGTACCCCGCTGTACATCGATCTGTTCAGCCCCGAGATGAACGCTGTCGGCGCGCTGAGCCTCAGCGATGAGCCTCGCAACAGCAGCGACCCCACCGAGTTCGAGCTGTACGGACCGGGCGCCACCATCGGTCCGGGATACGACCACCCGCTTCCGGGGACCGGCATCCTGGCGACGACATACCCGCCGGAGCCTGTCCTGCCCGAGGCGTGGGTCCGCTTCGCGACGCTCTCGCCGGTCACCTGCGGCAGCTACCTCGTCCGCTCGGCGGTGCTCGGCCAGTCGGACGACGACAACGGTTGGCGTATCCGCGTCGGCACCGACAACGATGCGAACCCGAACAATGCCCCGCCGGCGAATGCCGACGATCCGGACGGCCAGCCAGGCACGAATGACGAGATCATCATCGGCCAGGTCCAGATCACATACCAGCACAGCACGGGTGGAGTCGCCTGCCTGACCCTGTACGAGTTCGTCGCCGCCCTTCAGGCGTCGGCGATGTTCCATAACTTCGACATGGACGGCAACACGCGCGTCCGCTACTACGCGCCATCCGATGTCTACGACCCGACGGGCCTGAGTGGGGGGACAGTCGGGACACTCTCGACCAATGGCGCCTGGAATGGGGGGACGATCGCGCGCGGTGGAGACAGCGTCCCCAATCCTGAGGCTGGTTGGTGGCGGATTGTCAGCTGTCTGTCGAGCAACAACCAGTTCATCCAGGAGGCCCAGGACGGCGTCGGCGCCTACTTCAGCCAGCCGCCCACGCCTGCTCTGTCGATCGGCAAGACTGATGGCACGGCGGTTGCGCCCGCCGGCGCCGATCTCACCTATGTGACAACGGTCACCAACACCTCGAGCGGTCCGACGGCCGGTGCCGCGAACTCGGTGGTCGTCACCGACACGATCCCGACCAACTCCACGTTCAAGAGCTGCCAGGTCGTGGCCCCGGCCACCGGGACCTGCAGCCAGAGCGCCGGCGTGGTCACCGCTACATTGAACGACTGGATCAATGCTGGCGACAGCGTTGAGGTGGAGATCACGGTAACCGTGGACCCGGCCGCAACCGGAACGGTGTCGAACGGAGCGGGTGTCACGTTCGAGGACGTCCTTGGCAATCCATTTCCGGAGGTAACCGCCTCCGACGTCGATAGCCTCGGGCCGCCGCTACCAAGCCCCACGCCGACGCTCAGCCCCACGCCAACCGCAACGCCGACGCCGACGCCGACGCTGAATCCCATTGTCCCGGACACCAGCATCGTCCGCATGCGCGGTGAGCAAAGCGCGCCGTCCGCCGTCGGCGGGCTGGCGGGCCTCCTGCTGGTGGCGCTGGTCGGATTGGCGTGGCAGGTGACGCGCCGGAAGCGCCCTTCCCGACCGCGGTGGGTCCGCTAACGCTCCACCGGAGCCCGACCGGGTCTAGGGTGACGATGCTTGGTCGGGGCGCGCTGCACTTGGCGCCAGGCGTTCTGGCTGCACGGCGGCGGCGGCCGAGGTATCGGTCAGGACCGTCACCGGGATTTTGGTAGCTGCTCGAAGTCGTGAGGGCACGTCCATGCCGAGCCAGCGCGATCGTCCTGGGGGCAGCGTGGAGAGCAGGATCTCATCGGCGCTCATCCGGCGCAGGACGTCCTGCATCGCGAGGACAGGATCATTGTCGCCCACCTCGCCGTCGGCGACTGCACCTCTGCTTCGCAGGTCGGCGAGGAACCCGTTCAGGCGTGTCTCGGCCGCCCGGATACTCTCGCCCTCCTCCCACGTCAGCGCGTGCACGATGGGTGTCAGGGGCACGACGACGTAGAAGCGAGTGGCTCCTGGCAGGCGCTCTTCGATGGCACGGGCCAGGAGCTCGCTCGGCAATGTTCGGTTCCCGACGATGAGATAGGTGCTCACGGTCGGCCTCCTCGACTCGTGGTCTGCGTCTCTCGACTTAGCTCGAGACCTCGAACGCCGCGTGCATGCCGCCCATGTTGTGGCCCTCGATATTGCAGAGCAGAACGTAGTGGCCCGGCTGAAGCGTGACCTTGAGGTCGGCCTTCGCCCCGGACGCCATCCCTTCGACCTCGTCGACGATGGTGATACCGGCCGCGTCCTCAGGAACCTTCGACCCGCCTGGCAGCACGCTGGGCGCCAGGTCTGTCTTCAGGACGACGAACTCGTGCTCGATACTTCCTGTGTTGGTGACCCTGAACGTGATCGGGCCCGCAGCTGCCGTCGCATGATCCAGCGCAATCGCGAACTCGGTGAGGGTGACGGCGACCGTCGAAGAGCCCGGGGTGGGTTTCGGCGTGGCCGTGGTTTGGGTGGTGCCTGTGCCGCCGCACGCGCTGAGCACGGCCAGCAGGGCCGTCGCGGTGACAAGAATCGTTGGGCGCTTCATTCTCATTCCTCCCTTGGCAGGTCGTTCCTTGGCAGGTCGTTCTAGCTGCTCGGGTGCCTGCCGAGTACATGCTCCCCTGCCGCCGGCGCAGGTCCCAATCGGTCGATCTACCGATTCCGTGCTCGCAACCACCCGAATCGGGGCGCGCAGAGACCGTAGAAACATGTGGGGGTGATGAATCGCGCGTGAATGCTTCGCGAAGCGGGGTCTGCCCTCAGTTGACCAGGCCGCCGCTCAGGTACGTTCGACCTGGCGGCGACCCTGAAGAGACCGAATCAGGGTCACGTCGTCGGCGTACTCAAGGTCCCCGCCAACCGGCAGCCCGCGTGCGATGCGGGTCACCGAGGCGACGTACGGGGCGAGTAGGTCCGCAAGGTACATGGCGGTCGCCTCTCCCTCGAGGTTCGGGTTGGTGGCGAGGATCACCTCCTCGATCCCACCAGCGCTGACGCGCGCCATCAGCTCGCGCGCGCGCAATCGTTCCGGACCGATGCCGTCGATTGGGCTGATCGCCCCGTGCAATACGTGGTAGCGACCGTGAAACTCCGCGGTTCGCTCGATCGCCAGGACGTCGAGAGGCTCCTCGACGACGCAGATGCGCGCGACGTCGCGACGGAGATCGGCGCAGATCGCGCACGGGTCAACGCCCGTCTCCGTGATGTTGCAGCAGACCGAGCAGTAGTCGACCTCGTCCTTGATGGCGACGAGCGCGGCGGCCAGCGAGCGCGCCTCGTCGGTGGGCGCGCGCAGCATGTGGAAGGTCAGGCGCTGGGCCGTCTTCTGGCCGACCCCCGGGAGCTTACCGAACTCCTCGATCAGGCGGGCGACGGGCGCGATCAGGCCGGCCACAGAGGGGAGCTGTTCAGCGTGGGCCGGGGAGTCCCGGCATGCCGGGCATTCCGGGAATGCCGAGGCCGCCGGCGATTCCCGCCATGCGTTCTTCGGCGAGCTGCTTGCTGCGGGTGATGGCCTCGTTGACCGCGGTCATGACGAGGTCCTGAAGCATCTCGGCCTCGTCGGGGTCGATGGCTCCCCGGTCGATCTCGATGGCGCGGATCTCCTGCGCTCCGGTGATCACGACGCGCACCGCGCCGCCGCCAGCGGTCGCTTCCAGGGTGCGCTCCTTGAGATCCTCCTGCGCCTGGGCCATCTGCGTCTGCATCTGTTGCGCCATCTTGGCGATCTGGCCGATGTTCACGCTTCGCTCTCCAATCTGGGGTGTTTCCGAATCGTCAGTTTCAGCGCACTTCGGGTGCGTCGACAAGCTCCCCGCCGGTGATCTTCAGCACCCCCTCGAGCAGCGCGCGCGCCTCGGGATCGTCGTCGCCAATCGCCTCCTCGACGGTCAGCGGCTCGAGCTCCACATTGGTTGCCACGCACTCGACCGCGAAGGAGCCGCCGAAGATCGAGCTGAGCAGCTGCTCGATGGCGGGCGCCCGCTGGGTGATGCGAGATCGCATGAAATCGCGGCCCTCGGGGAAGGCGAGCGTCAGCCGCGCGCCATCGAGGGCGACGGGACGGCACTCACCGAGGAGCGGCTTGATGACCGGGGTCGCTCGCTCGATCACCTCTGCCCAGCGCGAGCGGATGGTGGCCGCGCTCCGGGCGCCGTTCGTTGCCGCTGTCGGCGCGGGCGAACCGACAGCCGGCGGGGCCGAGCGCGCAGGCGCGACCGGCGCGGTCTCCAGCCGTGCTGCGGCGCGTGGCTCAGCAC
>JALYSK010000059.1 GCA_030854805.1 Chloroflexota bacterium
GTGATGGGCTGGGCGATGATCCAGAGACTGAGCACGGTATAGCCGACCATTAGCACGACCAGCGGCAGGCCGGCGCGGACCGGGCGCGCGGGAGCGTCGCGCAGCGCGATCCGGTGCGCCAGGGCGATCGCCGCGATGTGCCCGATGACGATTGCGCCGACGCTCAGGTACCAGACGAAGCTGACCGGGAGCCAGGCAAGATTGGGCTGGACCGACGTCACCGGATGGATGACCAGCTCGGGGAGCCACAGCACGCCGGCGACCACCAGGGTCAGGTAGTGAGCGATCATGTACCCGGCGGCGATCGGCAGGAGGGTGGCGGCGTAGAGACCCACCCTATCGCCGAGCGGGCGCGCCACCCGTGCACGCTCGTCGCCCAGCGATCGCGTCAGGACGACGGCCACGATGAAGACGAGCGTAAAGGCGAGCCAGAGGCCTGCGAGACCGAGTGTGCCGACCGCCTGGACCGCCCACAAGGATCCGAAGGTCTTGAGGAACGGCGGGAAGAGGAGGTTGAGTGCCTGGCCCCAGGCGACCGTCTCGTTGAGCCCGTCGAAGCTGACTCCGGCCAGAGCCAGCAGGATGAAGGCGGCGTCGGACCAGCCGGCAGAACGCAGCTCCGCGAGGCCGGCGAACCACGGACGCAGCTCGGCGCGGCGTTCGTCGACCCCAGCGGCCACCGCGCATTCCGGGCAGTCAATACAGCGATCGGGATCGCAGCCCTCCTCGCAACCGGTGCATACATCGGCTGCCACCGTGCGACGCCCGATCGGGCCGATGCGCCCGAACCAGCCGAGCAGGACCTCGAACAGCTCCACGTTGCGGACCCAGGCAACCCTCCCGAAGAAGGCCATGCCGGCCAGCGTCAGGACCGTATAGCCCAGAAGAAGGTTGGCCACCGTGAGCGCGTTGTAGGACGCGGGAAGCACCAGCTCGGCCCATAGCCCGCCGAACAGGATAATCACCGCGGGCCACCTGGCCAGCCATGACGGATAGCGCAGGCCGGCGTCGAGCTGATTGAAGCCGAGGAGCTTCGCCCCACGCTCCGCGATGGCGAAGAGCGTACGGAACGGACTCAGCGACGGCCAGGGGTTGCCGAAGAGTGCGGCGGTGATCGGCAGGCCGACCCAGATTCCGATCCAAAAGAGGACGGCCGGCAGGTTGCTGATCCCGCCGATCAGGTAGCCGCCCAGGATGGCCCCAAGCCACCAGATCAGGCCGATCCCTGCCAGCACCGGCCGCAAGGCCCTGGCCAGGAGCTTGGGAATCCCCAGCCGGGGATACGACGGTCTTTCGGTCGCGCGACGAACAACAAGCGCGGTGACGACGAACGAGGCTGCGACCGCCGTGCCTGCGCCGGTCAGGTAGAACCCGAGTGGTACCGGCAGCTGGAAGCTCTGCCCCAGGGCGTGAGCGCCCGCGGGGACGACCAGCGCGACCGTCAACGGGACAGCGATGACCAGCGCCCCAGCGGCGCGCATGCACATCGGTCCGCTAGGGCTCGTACACGGTGAAGATGCCGACAGCCACGCCGCTCGGGTGTGCGGCGCTGTGCAGCTCGATCACGAACTGGCCGCTCCGGTCGGCTAGGAACTGGAACGTCGCCGTCTCGCCGCTGCGGACCTCCTTCGACTCGGTGTCATAGCCGTGGAGGTGCAGGACCCCGTCCTGGCCGATGGTCACCGTCAGGCTGACCTGCTGCCCGCGACAGGCAGCCAAAGCGCTCGGATCGAGCGAATCATGGGCGAGCTGCGCCGACAAGCTGATTGTCGGTTCGTCACAGTGCAGGTCGGCGGGACGCCCATCGCTGACGCAGGCCGCCAGCAGGGCAGCAACGGCGAGCAGGGCAAGGCGACCCATGCGGGGCGTCGGCGTCAGCGCAGCTTGGCGCGGCGCGCGACGAGCAGGCCCGCGGTGCCCAGCAGCAAGATGCCTGCGATGCGTAGAGGAAGGCGATTGCCGCCCTGCGTGCGCAGCATCGAGGTGTTCGGCGGCGACGAGAGCCGATAGCCGAAGGTGACGGTCCCCTGGAGCTGGTCGCCGTCGAGGCTGAGCGACGTCCAGGAGACGCGATACGTGCCCGGCTTCGTGATGGAGACGTCGCCGCGCATGATGTTGCGAGCGGCGACGTTGAGATCGACCGTGCCGGTGCCCACCTGCGCGCCGGCGCCATCGGTCACGGTGAAGCTGCTGCCGGCGGGATCGAGCTCCTCGGTGAAGGTGAGAACCACCTGGCTCGGCGCCGTCTGCAGGTTCGCGCCGTCGGCAGGGTCACTCTTGGCGAGGTCCGAATGCGCACTCACGGCGACTGGCACCGCTGCCACGGCCGATCCCAGCAGGATGGCCAACAGATGTCGCTTGCTCATTTCGCCTCCTTGCTCCATCGGGCACGCAGATAGTTGACCAGATCCCACCGGTCGTTCTCCGAGAGGGTAACGGCAAACGCGGGCATTCGCGTCCCCGCCAGACCGTTCGTGATCCGGTACTGGAGGTCGCCCGTGGTCAGCGAGTCAACGGCCGCCGGTAGGGAGCCCGGCGGCGGGAACATCCACGCGGCGGTCGGTCCGTCGCCGGCACCGTTGACCCCATGGCACGCGGCACAGTTGGCGAGGTAGATGTCTGCACCGCGCTTGACCGATGCGGCGTCCGGTGCCACCGGATTCACAGCTGCCGCGCTGCCGGCCGGCGGGGCATTTGCGGCATCGACCACGGCGCGGGAGCCGGCGCCGATGCCCAGCGTGATGGCCAGCAGCAATAGAACGATGCCTCCGGCCCTCCACCTGGTGGAGAGCGCGCGCCGTCGTGCAATGAGCGCGATGGCAGCCACGCCCAGCAGCGCGACGACGGTCGGCAGCCAGCCGAGCGGCCCGGCCGGGAGGAGCGCCCAAATGGCGCCCAACGGGAGCGGCACGCCGATGCCGGTATCGGGCGGAGGGACGCGCTTCGGCGGCAGCGGCTGGATGACCGACAGGACAAAGCTGACCGAGGCGTCGCGTTGGCCGGCGCGGCGCACGACGGCGTCCACTGTCCACGAGCCCACGGTCGGGGTGTACGCGCCGCTGACGGCATACAGGCCCGGCTGCGGCTGCGGCGCGAGCTCGATCCGCTCCGCCGGTAGCCCGGAGCCGCTGGGTGGTACGAACCGTAGGAAGACTTTCTGCAGATTGGTCGGTGGCGCGCCATTGACTGCGTCGGCGACGGCGACCTGGTATTGCTGGTTGCCGGGCGCGGGCAATGTGACCGCCACGTGGACCGTCGAGTCGCCGGCGGTGCCGTACAGATGCTCCGTCCCGATCGCCGAGGCGGAGAGCACCGGCTGGCGACTCGCGCCCGGCACAATGGTGACCATGGCGGCCGCGGCGCTGACCGCCAATGCGGCGATCGCAAGCTCTGCCGCGAGGAGCGGCAGCATCCGTCGAACGGCGCCGCGCTCGATCAGGAAATGGTTCGCGCTGCCGATGGCGAACGCCACGCTGAAGAGGAGCCCCTTGGCGAGGACCAGGTTGCCGTAGTCGGTCGCCACCAGGCTTCGGGCCTGGCCAAGCACCAGCGGCGAGTTGGCGATCCCGGTGAGGGCCACGATCGGCGCGGCGACCGTTGCGACTCTCGAGTGCCGACGGAGCGCCGCGGCGAGCGCCGCCTCCGAGCCACCCCGCCGGCGACGCCATGCCAGCAGCAGGATCGCGGGCAGCACGCCGAGCCAGGCGCCGGCCGCCAACAGGTGGACAAGGTCGAGGGCGCCGAAGCCGAGCCCGCCGAGCGAGGTCGCGTGTCCAGCCAGGCTGATGCCCGCCAGTCCGATCGTGGCGAACACGAGCACGAGGACCAGTGCCATGCGCTCGGCCACGTCATTGACCGCCTGGCCGCGGCGCGACCCCTTGTCCAGAAACACGACTCGCCCGATTGCGACGCCGAGGGCGGCCAGCGTGCCCACCTCGGCCACGCGCATGGCAATTGCGAATGGCGTCCAGCCGAACGGCGCGGCGAAGTCGAGTGGGATGCCGCCCTCATGCGCCCCGTGACCGGCCACCGCCGACGCGAACGGTCGTGCGGCCAGGGCGAGGTAGAGGGCGAGGCTACCTAAGGCGACGACACCGGCCGCGGCGATCGTCAGCCAGGGGGCTGTCCGCGCTCCGGCGAGCAGCACAGGACGCGCGGAGATGAGCCAGAAGAAGGCGAGCCCGAACAGGACCAGGGTCGCCGCCAGCGATAGCCAGCGCGCCGCAATGGTTGCCGCGTCGGCTGACGGTGAGCTGGCCTGGGCGGCGACGGTCGGCGCAGGTTGCGTTCCGGTCGGGTCGATCAGGAAGGCGAACACGCCGGCGGTGACGTGGCCGTCGACCGCCGAAGTGACCCGATAGTCGACGGCGTAGACGCCCGGCTTCAGCTCGGGGAGCGGTGCCGTCGCAGTGGTTCCGGCGGCATCGGTGGTGAGTGGACCGACGCCGGCGACCTCCGCCTGGTTCTCATCAACCAGCCGAACCTTGGCAGTGGCGCCATCGATCGCCTCGGTGAACTCGAGGTGAAGCGCCGGAGGCGACTTGGGCAGGGTCGAGTTTGCAGGCGGGTCTGAGCTGACGAGCTCAGAATGCGCGCTGGCGCCGCCCCGGCCGATCGCGCTGAGGGCGGCCAGCCCCATGAGGATGGCGACCGCCCCCAGGCGGCGCCGACGGAAACGCGGGCGGGTCGCGGCGATCGGTCTTCTCCCGGGCGCTCGATACATGCCGGCAGCCTGAACCCGCCGGTCGGCGGGGGCGGGCATTGAGTATACGTTCGCGCTTGTCGCCCCAGGCTTTCGGCATGGTCGCGTTGCCTCCTATTCCCTTGCCCTCGGACTTGCCAGCGGAGTTGAAATCGCTTGATCTTGCCCACTAGAAGGGCTCATGCCGATCTCGCAGATGGCCCAACGCTTGCAGTCGATGGATGCCACGCAGCACATGGCAAGGAGGTTCGATGAAGAACGATCGACTCGATGACCGCCACCCGGCCGAGGGTGCCATGACCGGAGCGACCGGCTCGCTGACCCCGCCAGAGTCGGACGAGGAGTTCATTCCAGCCGAACGGCGAGAGGTGATGGGAGGCGAGGAGGGCTCCGCGAGGGATGAGCAGGACAGCGATCACGACTCGCCCGAGAGCAATCCCGCCGGAGAGGATCAGCCGTGACGGGAGGTGCACAATAAGCTGCCATGACCGATGAGCCCGAGCTTGCGACAGGCGCGAGCCCAACCCAAGAGAACGGTTCGTCGATGCCCTACACCGTCTTCTTCCCTGTGGATGGCGAGTATCACCCCGCTGACCTGGAGCACGCCGCCCCTCTACCGCGCGTCGGCGACACGGTCGAGTACATCGACGAGCGCGGCCGCTGCTCTCGCTACACCGTGCGTGAGGTGATCCATACCCTGCAGCTGGCCGCCGATCAGCGGCCGGTGGTCGGCAGCGACGACCATCGACCAGGGGTCTTCGCGGCGGGTGACGACGGGGCTGAGCTTCCGGGTGACGGTTCGCTGAGCGCAGGCCTCCCCAAGGTCATTCTCGAGGCCGGCAGCTCCCCTGGTCGTACCGAGGAGCGTGGGGGATTCACGGTTCGGGTGGCGACGACCGGACCATCCGGACGCGGCCGCGCGAAGAAAGCCTGACGCTAGCGCTCCGCACCGAGCCTCCGCTTGGTGGCGACGTCGACGATCGTTTTCCGTCCCTCGAGCGCCGGGTGCTCCACCAGCGCGACCAGCCTGCTCGCCATGAAGCGCCCAGTGCGTACGGGCGTCCCGGAGCGCGTCACCTCCGTCACCTCGACGATTCCGCGCGCGGTGGTCACCTCGATCCGGCGACCGGCACGAGTGGCAACGATCTCGAAGGTCTGCACGCCACCCTGGCCGGTGTCGACCACGGCCTCCACCCGGTCGCCCTTCATCTGGGCTCAGGCCGCCCGTGCTTGCGGGTCCGAGCCTTGCGTTGGGGCTTGCCGGCCGCTTCCGTGGATGACCGGCTGGCCGCCAAATTCTTCTTCAGCGCCTCTATGAGGTCGGTCACCTTCGGCTCCGGCTTCCGTCGTTTCGCTGAGCGCTGCTCGCCCTTGAGCTTTCGGGCAATCAGCTCTTCGAGGGCCACGCGATATTCGTCACGATACTCCTCGGGCTTGAATCGGTCTGAGAGGTTCTCGACCAGGGAGCGCGCTTGGAGCGCCATCCGACCTGGTATCGAGCTCTCCCATTGACGGCCTCCTACTGCTGTCTTGACCGATACGCCCGCATAGCGCGTGCGGGTAGCGCGGTCCGCATGAGGAACGGGGATTGCATAGGACCGCCTCGATGACCGCCGTCGAAGCTCCTGCCATCATCTCTGCCGAGCACGTGACCCGCCGATTCGGCAGTCTGACTGCCGTGCGAGATCTGACCCTGCGCGTGCCCAAAGGACAGATCCTGGGGATGATCGGACCCAGCGGCTCAGGCAAGACCACCACGGTGCGCATGCTGACCGGCACGTTGCCGCGTAATGCGGGCGAGATCAGCGTCCTCGGCGAGGACCCAGAGCGCTTCTCACGCCAGGTTCGCGAGCGGATCGCCTACATGCCGCAGCTCTTTTCGCTCTACCCCGACCTCACCGCTCGCGAGAACGTTGGCTTCGTCTCGGCCCTGTTCGGAATCGGCCCATTCCGGCGAGGCAAGCTGATCCGTCGAGCACTCGAGGTGGTCGAGCTGTGGGACGCGCGGAACAAGCTCGCGCGCGACCTCTCGGGTGGGATGCAGCGCCGCCTAGAACTCGCCTGCGCGCTCGTCCACAGCCCCAGCGTCCTCTTCGTGGACGAGCCCACCGCCGGCATCGACCCGATCCTGCGCCAGGCGATCTGGACCGAGCTGCGGCGACTGCGCGACGAGGGTCGGACGCTGCTGGTGACGACCCAGTACGTCGCCGAAGCCGAATTCTGCGACGTCGTGGCTGTGTTGGCCGAGGGCGAGCTGGTCGCCGTTGACCAGCCGGAGGCGCTGCGCCGCAGCATCTTCGGAGGCGAAGTGCTCGAGATCGAGACCGACCGCGCGGTGGATCCGGATCTGCTCGCCGCCGTGCCACAGGTAACCGAGGTCCGTCAGGCAGTGGCTCGCAAGCTGGTCGTCATCACTGAAAACGCCGGCCTCGCATCGCCTCGGATCATGGAAGCGATGAGCCGCCGCGGAGTTGGAGTGGTCGCAATCGAGGAGTATCAGCCCACCTTTGACGAGGTCTTCGCGGGGCTGGTCGAGCGGCAAGCGGCGAAACTCAAGGAGGCCCGCGATGTTCGGCCTGACTAAGAGCATCGTCCGCATCACCTCCTTCACCGGCAAGGAGCTCCGCGAGGTGTTCCGGCGCCCGGGTGTCCTCGCCAGCCTCATCCTTGGGCCGTTCGGCATCATGCTCATCTTTGGTCTTGGCTACACCGGTTCGCGGCAGCCGTTCGACACCGAGATCGTCATCCCGGCAGGTGTGGCGCTGCCGCGCGACCCGGCCTCGTACCAACAGCTTGGGCAGGGTCGGATTCGTGTGGTGCGCGTGGCCGACGATGCCACCGGGGCGCACGACCGGCTGGCGACGAAGCTGATCGACCTCGTCGTCGAGGTGCCGGCGAACGCCATCGAGGAGCTGCGCGCTGGCCATCAGACCACGATCAAGATCGCCTGGAACGAGGTCGACCCGGTCTACGATCAGCTCGCACAGTTGGCCGTGACGACCCTGGTGAGCGCCCTCAACAGCGAGATCATCCGGCAGGTAGCCGCGGAAGGGATCAACGTCGCGGGCGGCAAGGCGCCGGTCAAGCTCTCGCCAGAGGTGATCGCCGCGCCCACGACGGCGCAGGCCACGAACGTCGCACCCAGCTCGCCGGCGGTGATCAACTTCTTCGGCCCGGCCGTCTTCGGGCTCGTCCTCCAGCATCTCGCCGTCACGCTCACCGCGCTCTCGATGGTCCGCGAGCGGCTCTCCGGGCAGATGGACCTCTTCCGCGTCTCTCCGGTCACGTCCCTGGAGGTGCTCCTCGGCAAGTACATCGCCTTCGCCGTGCTCAGTCTTGCGGTGAGCGGCCTGGTCGCGGCCACCCTGGTCTATGTGCTCGGTGTACCGATGCTCGCGGGCTGGCTCATCTTCCTGGGCATCGTCCTGCTGCTCACCTTCGCCGCGCTGGGGGTAGGGCTGCTCATCTCGCTGGTCTCCGATTCGGAGCGCCAGGCGGTCCAGCTCTCGATGCTCGTGCTCCTGGCGTCCGTCTTCTTCAGCGGCTTCGTCCTGCCAGTGGAGGACTTCATCGGTCCCGTGCAGTACCTCTCCTATCTTCTGCCGGTGACCCACGGCATCGAGACGCTTCAGCAGGCCATGCTGAGGGGGAGTGTGAGCAGCACGTGGATGCTGGCCGCTCTTGCGGGCATTGGCCTCCTGCTCTTCCTCGCCTCGCTCCTGCGCCTGCGCCGGGTGTTGCGGCGCGCGGACTGACCGCCCGTCCTAGCGCGGCTGCCGCACGAGGAGCACGCCGGCGACCACGCTCGTGAGTGCCAGGAGCGCGATCCAGGCCAGGAATGCGTACACGAGAAGGCTGGGCGGGATGGCGTTGCCCGCGTTGCCTGCCTTCAGCTCGTCGGACAGCGCCCGCAGCTCGTCGCTCACCTGCCGGACCTCGGTGCGGTTGACCTGGAGCGACGTCCCGATCTTGTCGATCTCGTCGCCGAGCAGGCGCAGCTGCTCGGCGCTCTGCCGAAATTGATCCTGCAGCGGCAGCAGAGGCTGCGCGCCGAGGACCGAGATCGCCATGGCGGCCGCCAGCCCGTCGACCGTTCCCGATACGTCACGCGCCAGATTGCCTGCGCTGGCGGCCGAGGTCCGGGCCTGGTCGAGGCTCGTGTCGAAGCCCTCGAATGCAGTGGCCGCCGCCGACGCCGCGGACCTCACCGTCGTCGAAACACGCTCTGCCTGGGCGATCGGGGCGGGGAGAGAGGTAAGCCCGAGCAGTGCGAGGAGGAGGCCCAGCGCGCCCTGGACGATCAGCAGGATGCCCAGCCAATGGACACCCAGGCGCTCAGGCTTCGACGAAGAAGGGGTCATCGCCATACAGCTCAAGCCAGCGCCGGCGCATCTGGCGAATTGTTGCCACGACCCCTTCGGCCGGCGTGCGAGGCGGCAAGAGTGCAGCGATCGCGTTTCTGACCGGCTCGCTCCCTTCGATCCCCAGGAGCGCCAGGTAGTCGTAGACGCGTTGCGCCGGTGACTTTCCCTCAGCGCGCATGCGGACCAGGACGTCCGCTTCGTGGTCGAGGGCCCCCACATAGTCGTCCGGAGCGCGTTCGAGCTCAGCGAGCATGGCCGGGACATGGTCGATTCGCGGATCCGAATATGCCCAGCGCACAAACGAGTCGATCGCCCTCGGCTGCCGCTCGTGATGTCCGGCGTGGTATGCCTGCATGTACTGCTGCCGTTCCGCCTCGCTACGGGTCAGCGCGATCTGGGCCACCTGTCGCATCTCGGGCGTCCAGCGCCGGAGAGACTCCACGAACTGGCGCAGGGTGAGGCTGCCTGCAGGCTGAGGGACAAATTGGTGTTCATGGACGTGCTGCACGGCGCCCGTATACTAGCCGCCGTGCGCGGCCACAACACGTCCCGGGCCAGCTGGGGGGCCCGCGGCTGACGATCCTCGAACGACCCCGCGGCCGGCCGCCGCGCATCCTTCGCCGCCTCCTTTTCGCCGTCCTGATGGCTCTTCTCCTCGCCGGCCCCGGGCCGGCGAGCGGACCCATCGCTGCGGCGCCACCAGTCCTGCGCTACCTCTCCGGGCCGCCGGGAACGCTC
The DNA here is from genome assembly GCA_030854805.1 of Chloroflexota bacterium. The sequence goes on from JALYSK010000059.1 coordinate 9,805, forward strand.
GACCCGGCCTTCATCGCCGATGCCAGCGACGTCGAATTTCTGCTTCAGGTCTACGCCGGACTCACGCGCCTGGACGAAGTGGGGGAACCGTACCCGTCTCTGGCCGCCAGCTGGGAGACGAGCGCCGATGGGCGGGTCTACACGTTCCATCTGCGTCCTGGGTTGCACTTCAGTGACGGCAGCCCATTGGAGGCGGGCGACGTGCGGCGTTCGTGGCTGCGCCTGCTGGACCCGGCCGTCGCCGCGACCGCACCCGATGTCCTCAACGTGGTGGTCGGCGCCGCCGAGCGGCTCGCCGGCGGCCCGGAGGAAGGCGTCGGGGTGGAGGCGCCAGACGCCGGGACGCTGATCGTCCATCTCCGCCACCCAGCCTCCTACTTCCCAGCCATCACCGCCACGCCGGCGACCTTCGTGGTGCCACGGACGGCGGGCAAGGACGAGCGCTGGCAGAGCGCCGGCGCGTTCGTCGGCTCGGGCCCATACGTCGTCGATCGGCTGGAGGGCATTAACCTGGTCCTGAAGGCGAACGGCGAGTATGTGGCAGGCGCGCCGCCCATCGCCGAGGTGCGGTTCATCGGTCAGGTCGCCAGCGACAGTGTCAGCTCCTTCGCCGCCGACGAGATCGACCTGGCGCCAGTGGCGTCCTTCGATGCCACCTGGGTGGCCTACGACCAAGACCTCGGCAAGCAGCTACATCGGGCCGCGCCACTCTCGGTCCTCTACTTCGGCTTTGACACGTCCCGGCCTCCGTTCGATGACGCGCGCGTGCGGCGCGCCTTTCTCCTCGCCCTCGACCGGGGCCGGTTGGTGGAGCTCGCCGAGAGTGCCGCTGCGCAGCCAGCATCGAGCCTGCTGCCGCCGGCGCTGTGGCCCGAAGGGATGGCGGAACAGCGCGGCGCCGATGTGACTGAGGCCGGCCGCCTGCTCGACTCGGCCGGCTACGCCGATCGGGCACAGCTCGGGACGATCGTGATCAACAACAGCGGCGGAATCAACGTCGCGCCAGCTGCCGCCGTCTGGCACTCCGAGCTCGGGGTCGATGTTGCGGTCGAAGACCACGCCGTGGGTGACTACGTCGATCCAAAGGCGGTTCGGCCGCCGCACATCTTCACGATTAACTGGATCGCGGACTACCACTCGCCCGATGCTATCTACAGCCTGCTGCTGCTGCCGAACGCCGCCAGCAACTACGGGAGATGGCGCGACCAGGAGTTCGTCAAGCTGCTCGAGCAGGCGGCTGGCGCCACACCGGCCGACCAGGCGGCCGCGTACCGCCGCGTCGAGGCGCGCGTCGACGATCAGGTCCCAGTGATCCCCTGGCTGTATCCCGATTCCTGGTGGCTGGCGCGCGATGGCCTGCGCGGGCTCGGCGACCTGACCACCGGGCTTCTCGACTTCGGGAGGGTCTCGTGGGCCGAGTAGCTCGGCTGGTATCGGGCCTTCTCCTGTTGACGGCGCTTCTGCCTGCATCGGCCTACGGATTCGATCGATTCGGAGCTCAGAGCGGCGATGCGACCTACGGCAAGGCGATCACCTTCGGCATCGAGCTGGTCGGGGGCGCTCCGGATCGGCTGGAGCTGGTGATGCATGTAGGCGGTAGCCAGGACGACGTCGTAACGACGGTCACGCCGCGGGGCTCCAGCGGGGGCTACGTCTGGGACGTCGCCGCCGACCACGTCACGCCCAACACGCGCATCACGTATCGCTGGCGAGCGATCGATGGTGGCAAGGTCACGATCGGCCCGGAGGGATCGGTCCTGTATGACGATGACCGTCCCGGGCTCGACTGGCGATCGCGCTCCTTCAACGCCACCACCGTGCACTGGTACGGCGATGCGGAGGCGCAGGCAGGCCGTTTTGGTCAGCTCAGCGACGGTGCGGTGCAGCGCGCCCAGACGATGCTCGGGTACCAGTTCAGCGGCCCGGTCGACATCTTCGTGTACCAGACCCGGGCCGCCTTCTTCGATGCCCTCGGCGCTGGGGCGCGTGAGTGGACCGGCGCCGCCACCTTCCCGAACCTGCGGACGATCTTCATGTACCTCGAGGGCACCGGGGAGGCCTACCTGGAGCGGGCGCTCGTCCACGAGCTGACCCATGTCGTCTTTCATGACGCCACCGCGAACGCGTACCACGAGCCGGCGCGCTGGCTGAATGAAGGGATCGCGGTCAGGTCGGAGACCGGCGACGCGGGGAGCGAGAGATCGACGGTCGAGTTCGAGGCCAAGGGGGGCGGCCTCTTCGCCTTTGAGTCGCTGGTCGACCAGTTCCCGATCGGGGATCGGGGCAGCACTCTCGCCTACGCCGAGGGCACGACCATGATCGACAACATCATCCAACAGCACGGGCCAGAGGCGATCGCGCGCATCGCAGCCGCATATCGCGGGGGTGCCAGCGATGCGGAGGCGCTCCAGGCGGGCACCGGGATCGCGGCCAGGAAGCTGTACGACGACTTCTACGCCGCGTTTGGCATCGATCCTCCACAGCCGGTGGCACCGGCCGCGCTGCCGCCGTCCGATGTCAAGCTGCCGGGCGGCGGAATCCCGAGTCGGTCAGCTCGAGCCTCAACGCCGACGCCCGGCGCAGATTCGGCGCCCGCCGGCCGCGGTAGTAACGGCGCCCCGGTCGTCGTCGCCGTGCTGGGACTGAGCGTGCTGGTCGCGTTCGGATTCGCGCTCTTCATCAGGAGGCGGGCGGCGCGAAGGGATGGCTGATCTCAGGCGGTTCAGTCGGCCACAATGGGCGGTGAGCATCGCCGTCGCGCTGGTGGTGGTCGGGTTCGTGGGCGCTGCCCAGTGGAACAGCTCCGCCCCTCGGCAGCAGTTCACCACCTCCGCGCAGCAGGTGCTGGCCCGCCAGGTGGTTGACCTGCAGCGGGAGGAGGCCTCACTGACCGAGCAGCTCGGTGTCCAGGAGGCCAAGATCCGCGAGTTCCAGGCGCAGAACGCCGGCTCACAGACGACGCTCGACAGCCTCAACCGTCAGCTTGAGGTTGCGCGCCTGGCGGCCGGCCTCACACGGGTCCGTGGGCCCGGGGTGATAGTCGAGATCGCCGACTCGAAGCGCATCGTTCCGCAGGGCGAGAACCCGGCGAACTTCATCGTGCTCGTGGATGACCTTCGCGATCTCGTGACCGCGCTCTGGGCCTCGGGTGGCGAGGCGATCAGCATCAACGGGGAGCGGCTGGTGGCGACCTCGTCCATCTACGGGGTGGGCTCATCGGTCCTCGTCAACACCGCATTCCTCTCACCACCGTTTCGGATCGAGGCGATCGGGCCGGGGGGCATCCTCGAGCGGTTCCAGAATGATCCCGCGTTCATCGGGCGGGTGAAGCAGCGCATCGAGGCCTTCGGGCTCGAGTTCGCGACCGCTGGCGCCGCTGCCCTGGACCTTCAGCCCTTCGTCGGCAGCACGCGTCTGCGCTGGGCCACGCCCGTGGGAGCGCAGCTCTGATGCACGGGCGACTCGCGCGCGTGAGCCTGTTCGGGGTCACCCTGATGGTCGGCATGCTGCTCGTGGGGCAGCTTCGCTCGCAGGCACGCCCGATCGAGCTCAACAGCCTGAGCGCTCAGGAGCTATCCGCATTGATCGAAACTCTCTCGAGCCGAAACAGCGACATCCGCGCGGCTCTGCTCGATGCTTCTGCGCAGGTGCGCGATTACCAGCTTGGAGGGGACCGCGGCGAGAGCGCGCTCATCGTCGCGCGCGCCGACCTCGAGCGAATCAACGCCTTCGCCGGCCTGATCCCCGTCAAAGGACCCGGGGTGAGCCTCGACATCGAGGGATCGCTCGACCCGATCGCGGTGAACGACCTGATCAACGAGCTGCGGAACTCGGGGGCAGAGGCGATCGCGGTCGACGGGGTGCGCATCACCGCGCGTTCGGTGGCGTCGCAGGGGACGGTGGGCATCCTGATCGACGAGGTCGAGATCGGGCGCCACTTCCAGATGCAGGCGATCGGCTCACGCGAGGGACTGCTCAGCAGCCTGAATCGGCCTGGAGGGATCATCTCTCAGCTCGAGCTCTTCGTTTCCGCCAGCATCGTCGCCAGTCAGCAGGAGCACCTCGAACTGCCTGGCACCAGGCGGGACCTGGCCCCCAAGATCGCGCGCCCGGTCGAGTGACCGACTTCGGTTGACCCCGCCAATGGCGACGCTCTAGAGTTGCCTGCGTCCACCGATACCACGGTGCGTGACGCGCCGCGCCGCCGTCTCGCGCCGTCTGGGAAATGCGGCGACGACGAGCACGGAGGTGTCGTGGAGGAGCTGATCGATCGCGCACTCGACAGCGCGCAGCGCGCGGGGGCCTCGTACGCCGACGTGCGCGTGGTGGAGCGTCGCTCGGAGGAGCTCAAGGTCAAGAACGGCGAGCTCGAGGCCGCCTCGAGCTCCACCTCCGAGGGGTTCGGGATACGGCTGCTGCTGAAGGGTGCCTGGGGGTTCAGCGCGAGCTCGCTGCTCGAGCCGAACGAGGCCGAGCGGGTCGCGCGCGAGGCGGCCGAGATCGCCCGCGCCAGCGGGCTGGCACAGCGCGAGCCGGTCGTCCTCGACCAGTCGCCCGCGCTGGTGGCCAGCTACCGGACCCCGGTGCAGGAGGACCCCTTCGGCGTCGGGCTCGACCGGAAGGTCGCCGTCCTCCTCGAGGCCGATTCCGCCATCGCCCGGGTACCGGGGGTTGCCATCCGCACCACGAGCATGGCGTTCGACCGCGAGCGCAAGACGTTCGCGTCCAGCGATGGCTCGCGGATCGAGCAGCAGATCATCGAATCGGGAGCTGGGATCGAGGCGACCGCGGTGAACGACTCCGAGGTCCAGGTGCGCAGCTACCCAAACTCGTGGGGCGGCCAGTTTGTGACGGGCGGCTTCGAGGCGATCAGCGCCCTGCGGCTGGTGGACCACGCCCAGGAGATCGGCGAGCAGGCGGTCGCGCTGCTCGACGCGCCACAGTGCCCATCGGGCGAGATGACGCTGGTCCTCGACGCGACGCAGGTCGCCCTTCAGCTGCACGAGTCCTGCGGACACCCGACCGAGCTCGACCGCGTTCTCGGGACCGAGGCGTCATACGCCGGGACAAGCTTCCTGACCACGGACAAGCTGGGCCACTTCCGCTACGGGTCGGAGCTGGTGAACATCGATGCCGATGCAACGGCGCCGGGTGGTCTCGGCACCTTCGGCTATGACGACGAAGGCGTTCGGGCGCAGCGGGCCCCCCTCGTGGAGCGCGGTGTGCTCACCGGGTACCTGACGAGCCGCGAGACGGCGCCGACGATCGGGCGCCAGAGCATGGGCAGTGCGCGGGCGTGGTCGTGGAACCTGATCCCGCTCATCCGGATGACGAACATCAACCTGCGTCCCGGGGAGGCGGGGAGCCTCGAAGACCTGATCGCGGATACGAGCGACGGGATCTTCATGACGACCAACAAGAGCTGGAGCATCGACGATCGACGCCTCAACTTCCAGTTTGGGGACCAGGTCGGCTGGCTGATCCGCGGCGGCAAGCTGACGCAGATGGTGCGCAATCCGACGTACACCGGCATCACGCCGCAGTTCTGGGGGAGCTGTGATGCGATCTGCGGGGAGGCGGACTACACGATCTGGGGCATTCCCAACTGCGGTAAGGGCGAGCCCGGCCAGGTTGGGCATGTCGGGCATGGTGCGGCTCCGGCACGCTTCCGCGACGTCAAGGTGGGAGTCGGGCGATGGTAGCCACTCGCGATGAGATCGATGAGCTGCTCAACGCGGCGCTTGTCCATTCGACCGCCGAGCAGACGGAGGTGCTCTTCTTCGGGGAGGACTCGGCGCTGACCCGCTTCGCCAACTCGCAGATCCACCAGAACGTGCGCGAGCATGACCGCTCGGTGCAGGTGCGCGTGATCGACCGGCAGCGGGTCGGGGTGGCGAGCACGAATCGGCTCGACAGAGGCGGCCTGCAGGAGGTGGTGCAGAGTGCCATCTCGATCGCCGAGCGCTCCGCCCCAAACCCGCAGGCGGCCGTCCTGCCGAGCGCGACAGGTGGCTCGCCGGAGGAGGGAGCCGGCTTCGTGGCGGCCACGGCGGAGGCTGATCCCCAGCAGCGAGCGGCCGGCGCCCGGGCCGTGATCGCGGCCGGCCTCGCGCAGCAGCTGATCGTCTCAGGATCGTTTTCGACCGGAGTCGCGACGCTCGCGGTCAGCAACTCGCACGGCGTGCGCGCACGGCAGCGCACCACCCGCGCATCGCTGCTGACGGTGATGCTCGACAGCTATGAGAGCGGCGCCGCGTCTGGCTACGCCCATGCCGGATCAACCGATATCGGTGCTATCGACGCGGAGGCGGTCGGCTTCGAAGCGGCCGACAAGGCGGTCCGCTCACGCGGCGCAAGCGAGCTGGAGCCTGGCGAATACGAGGTGGTGCTGGAGGAGTACGCGGTGGCCACCATCCTCGAGTACCTCGCCTATATCGGCTTCTCGGCCCTGGCATACGAGGAGGGACGCTCGTTCATGGAGATCGGGGAGCGGGTGATGGGCGAGAACGTGACGATCTGGGACGACGGAGCCGATCCGAGCGGGCTCCCGAGCCCGATCGATTTCGAGGGCGTGGCGAAGCAGCGGGTGGACCTGATTCGGAACGGCATCGCAACCGCCGTCGTCCACGATGCCGCGACGGCGGCGCGCGCCGGCACGACGTCGACAGGCCATGCCCTGCCGGCCCCCAACACCTGGGGCCCACTGCCAATGAACCTGTTCATGGGCGCGGGTGATTCCACCCGCGACCAGATGCTGAGCGGCATGGAGCGTGGGATCTGGGTCACGCGCTTCCACTACGTCAACCCGGTGCATCCGAAGAAGGCGATCCTGACCGGGATGACGAAGGACGGGACCTTTCTCGTCGAGCATGGGCGGATCGTGCGCCCGGTCATCAACTTCCGGTTCACGCAGTCGATCCCCGAGGCCTTCAGCTCGGTGCAGGCGCTCACCGCCGAGACCAAGCTGCTTCCGGGTGAGTACATCGGCGGCTACCGAGTCCCCGCGGTCAAGCTTGGCCGATTCAATTTCACCGGCGCCAGCAGGCGCGAGGAAGCCGGGTGAGGATGGCGGTCCTCGAGCTGCGCCTCGGTGATCGAGTGAGGCTGCGCAAGGAGCATCCGTGTGGCAGCCGCGACTGGACCGTGGTGCGGCTCGGCGCCGATATCGGCCTGGTCTGCGGTGGATGCTCGCACCGTATCCTGATGGATCGGCTTACCGTCGAGCGCCGCTTCACCGAGTACCTGGAGCGAGGACCGGAGCCGTTGGACGGCTGATGGCACATCTCGAGGTTCGGCCCGAGATCGCCGCGCAGAACCTGGCCGGCGCCGGAAACGTCCTTCGTAACCGGAGCTTCGACTACCTCTGGTCGGCACAGATCCTCAGCCAGCTGGCGAGCAACATGGTGCTCGCCGCCCTGATCGCCACCGTGCTGGGGACGACGCGTTCCAATACTGCGGTCGCCCTGCTGATCCTCACCTTCCTCGTCCCGGCGGTCATCTTCAGCCCGATCGGGGGGGTGCTGGTAGAGCGCAGCGATGCGAAGATCATCATGCTCGCCACCAATATCGTCCGAGCGGCCGGCACCGTCCTCTTCATCTTCGTGGCGCCAACCACGACGACCGGCAACGTACCTCTCATCTACCTGATCAACTTCTTCGTCGCGGGGGCGACCGCCTTTTTCGCCCCCGCCGAGCTGACCGCCATCCCGCGCATCGTCGACAAGCGACACCTGATGACCGCCAACTCGATGTTCGTGCTGACCATCAACGCCACCTTCGCGATCGGCTTTGGGTTCCTGGGACCGCTGCTGCTGACGACGGCCGGCTCGGTCGCGGTGTTCGTGGTCGTGGCCGTCATGTTCGGGGTCGCCGCCCTTGCCATCCTCCCGCTGCCGACAGTGCCCACCGAACGAGCCGCCACCGCCGTCAACGCAGCCGCGCGCCACGCGCTGCACGAGCTGTGGGATCAGCTGCGGGAAGGAGTCGCCTTCGTTCGAGAGAACCACGCCGTCTTCTGGTCCCTCACCTACCTGGGGATCGCTGCCAGCCTGATCGGAGTGCTGGGGGCGATTGGGCCAGGGTTCGCCACCGATATCCTGCGGCTGTCGGAGAAGGACTTCTTCTTCATCATGGGGCCCGCCGGGCTCGGCGCGGTGATGGGCATCCTCTTTCTCAACGCCTATGGCCAGGGGATCCCGAAGCGGCTGGTGATCGACATCGGCCTGGTCGGCATGGGTGCCACCCTGATTGCGCTCGCGATCGTGAAGCCGCTCTCGTCCCTCTTCGGCCCGGCGGTGGCGCCGTTCCGCGACTCGATCCCGAGCCTGGCGCCCCTGGTGAGTGTGATTGCCGTGGTCGTCGTGATCGCCGTCTTCGCCGGGATCGAGTACGCCTTCGTGGCGATCCCGTCGCAGACCGCGCTCCAGGAGGAGCTGCCCGCCGCCGTCCGGGGTCGGACCTTCGGCATCCTCAACACGCTCCTCTCGGTCGCCTCCTTCGTCCCGGTGATCATCGCCCCGGCCGTGGCGGACATCCTGAACATCGCCTTCCCCGGAGCCGGAATCCCCGTCGTGATGGGCCTCCTCGGCGCCCTCATCGTATGGGCCGGGATCGCCTCGTGGCGCCGCAACCGCGCCGCCGGCCTGCACACCCAGGATCGAGCCGACGAGCTGCCACTCGCACCCGATGGCGCCTAGGCTGCTTGCGGGGGCATTTCTGCTCGCGTCCGCCGTGCTTGCCTGGCTGGCCATCAGCGTGTGGCTCGCTGCGCGGCTCCTGCAGGCGGCGATCGCGCTCTCGATCGTCTACGTCGGCTACCTGGCCTGGCAGGGCTGGCGCGTGATGCGGCGCGCCTTCACCTCACGTACGGCCGTGCCGCTCTCATCGGTCTCGATCGTTGTGCCGGCGCGGGATGAGTCGGCGGTCATCGAGCGCCTGGTTGGCGATCTCGCCGCCCTGCGCGAGGCGGACGTCCTGATCGTGGACGATGGCTCCGCCGACGGAACCGGGGATCTGGCGCGCGCCGTTGCGGCAGACGTGTCGCACATCCGGGTCGTCCGCCGCGAGCCGGGGAGCGGCCCGGCGACCAAGGGTGCGGTGCTCAACTTCGCGAGCCCGCACCTGCGTGGCGACATCCTGCTGGTGCTCGACGCAGACGCGCGCGTTGCGGCCGACCTCCTGGAGCGTCTGGGCGCTGGCTGGGAGCGCGATCCCTCGGCGATCGCGGTGCAGGGGCTACGCCGCCCGCAGAACGCCGCCGCCAGCTGGCTCGGCGCAGCGCAGGCGGAGGAGCAGCTGTTCGACACGGCAACCCAGTGCGGTCGCTGGGCGACCGACGGCACCGCCGAGCTTCGGGGGAACGGGATGGCCATCAGGCGCACCGCCCTCGAGGCGCTGGGCGGCTGGAACCCGGTGGCTCTGACCGAGGATCTGGACCTCTCCACCCGCCTCCAGGCCGCGGGCGAGCACGTCGCGATGGCCCCGGAGGCCGCGATTGGGGAGCAGGCGGTCGCGGAGTTCGGCGCGCTCTGGAGGCAGCGGATGCGTTGGGCGGAAGGCAGCGTCCGACGCCTCCTCGAACACGGCCCTCGCCTGCTGGTCGCCCCCCTCCCCCTGCGCGCCAAGCTCGACTTCCTCGCCTTCACCGCCGAGTTCCTCGTGCCGCCGCTCTTCGTAACGACCCTGGTGGCCAGCCTCGCCACGATCCCGCTCCCGCAGCCGGCCGACTGGAGCGTCCCTGCCTCGCTGTTCATGGGCTACGGGTTGGGCGTGTTCGTGCTGGCACTCGCCGCGCTCCATGCCGATGGCCGTCGGGGCCTGGCCCTGGTGGGAGGATCGCTTCGCGGCTCGCTCTTCCTCTCGCACTGGCTGCTCGTGGTCCCGGTCGCGCTCGTCCGCATCGCCCTCGGCCCCAGCACCGTCACCTTCTCGAAGACCCCACGGGACCGATGAACCGGCCGCGCGCCTCGCTGGTGCTGCGTGGCCAGGTCGTCATCGCAGCTCTGCCGGGCGGGATCGAGACAGCCGAAGCGATCGGCCTCGCGGACGGTCGCGTGGTGAGCGCCGGCCGCGACCGCGAGGTCGTCGAAGCGGCGGCCCGCGGCGCGGCAGTGATCGACGCGCGCAACGTGGCCATCGTGCCCGGGATACACGACTTTCACCTGCACCTGGTCGGGATGGCACGCTCCCGTCGCGCGCTGCAGCTTGACCAAGCCCCCGACTTCGCGGAGCTCCTGGAGCGTGTTTCGCGACGCGCCGCCCACCTGGCTCCGGACGCATGGCTCACCGGTCGAGGCTGGAGCGAGGCAAGTCTCGACGCCGGGGCGCTTCGACGACTCGAGGCGGCGGTGGGGGAGCGTCCAGCCTTCCTGTATAGCCACGATGGCCACTCGGCGTGGGCCTCGGCCGTCGCGCGACGCCACGCCGGGATCGCGGCCGGGACGCCAGATCCGAGCGGCGGGCGATTGGAGCGCGAAGCGTCAGGCGAGCCGAACGGCATCCTGCGCGAAGCCGCGACCGAGCTGGTCGGCCATATCGCCGCGCGGCTGCAGGGCGATGCCCTGGCCGACGCCATCGACGAGACCCTGGCGGAGCTCGGTGGGATGGGCATCACGGCAGCCACCGACGCCGGCGACTACGACGACGCCAACGGGGTGGGTGAGTATTTCGCTTTTGGAGACTCGTTCTCCTCGCTCGCCGAGCTGGCGCCACGCATCGCGCCGCGCCTGCGTCTGACGCTCGACATTCCCAGCGACGCGATCGCGGCCGCGGCGGAGCATGGTCTGCGCACGGGCGCACCGTTCGCGGGCCTGCGGTTCGGCTGGGCCAAGGCGTATGCGGACGGCGCGCTCGGCTCGCGCACAGCGGCCCTATTCGCCCCGTACTCATGCGACGAAGCCGCCGGCTCCGGGATCCTCCGCCTCGGGCCTGATCAGCTCCATGCCATGATCGGGGCGGCCCGGCCGGCCGGGATCGGGCTGGCCATCCACGCCATCGGCGACCGGGCCGCTGCGGCCGTGCTCGACGCCGTGGAGGCAGCCCCGCCGCGGATCCCTGGCGCTGTGTCCGATCGCCTGGAGCATGCCCAGCTGGTGCGACCGCTCGATCGGTCCCGGTTCGCCGCCCTTGGCGTGACCGCAAGCATGCAACCGATCCACGCCGCCGCCGACCACGGGGCGGTTGACCGTTGTTGGGCTGGGCGCGCGGCCCACGCGTTCGCATGGCGTTCGCTGGCGGGCGCCGGCGCGCTCCTGGCGTTTGGCTCGGACGCCCCGTTCGAGACGGTGAATCCTTGGCTCGGGCTGTTTGCCGCGGTTCGCCGCCGATTTCCCGGCGAGGCCGGACCGGGCTGGCACACGGAAGAGGCGCTCGATTCGGTGACGGCGCTCTCGGCCTATACGCTCGCCCCGGCGCGGGCGTTCGGCGCGCTCGACGAGGGGCACCTGCGGCCGGGTGCCCACGCGGATCTGGCTGTCATGAGCATCGACCTGCCCACTCTCCTCGCTGCAGACGAGCGGCTCGCGACAGCCCACGCGGACCTGACACTGGTCGCCGGACATGAGGCGCATCGGTCCTGAGGAAGGCAGTTGTCGGAGCGGGAATCTCTTGGGAACGCGTCGGCCAAGGTCTCGGCTAGCATTCGAGCCGATGCGCCGACCCTGGCACCGGAGGATGACCCCTTTCGCGATCTGGTCGTCGAGCGTGTCGAGCGCGAGGACGGGCGCGGGCCGAACGAGACCTATCACCTGCATTTCGAGTTCTACCCGCCTAACCGCAGCGCGACGAAGCTGAAATACCTCGCCGGTTCGGCAGGGTGAGGAGGAATCATGACGCTTGCGCAGGGAACGACAAAGGTCGTGCCCTCTCACGCGGGCGCGTGTTCAGGCGCGCTGGTCCCGCTCCATGCCCACCGCACCGACTCCTGCAGCGATCGCCTGGTCGATGTTCATCGCCCGTCCCTGCCCCCATGCCGTGGCGTAATCCTCGTCGCCAAGCGCCGCCCGTGCGTCGCTCGTCGCCCGGTCGTGCCACATCCGCTCGAATCCGGGCACGGCGGTGCTGCCAATGAGATCTTCTCGGATGGCGTCGACCGCACCCAGGAGCGTCGCCGCCTCCTGCGGATCGCCGCGATCGAGCGTCCAGAGGGCGACGTGCTCGAGGCAATGGGAGAGGCAGATGATGTTCCGAATCATGACGTGCAGGCCCACCGCTTCGCGCAGCCGCTGACCCGCCGTCTCGAGATCTCCCTGGACGCGGGCGAGAAGGCCCGCAGCCTCCGCCGCGTGGGCCCGACCGATTGGCCCGGGCATGCGGCTGGCCATCTGCTGGAGTCGCGCCCCGTGGCGCAAGGCCTCATCGACGTCGCCGAACTCGAGCTCCCACAGGATCAGCCACCACAGGCAGCGCAGGATGCCGATCGGCTCATCCAGGTGCTCGAACGCAGCGAGGGCCTCGAGGGTGAGCTCCTTTACCTCCTCGGGCCGAGAGGATCCCCAGCGTTCGATGCCGAGATAGTGGGTGGCCCACGCCGCCCCGCGCACGTCGCCCACGTCACGTAGCAGCGCGAGCGCGCGTTCCTGGACGTCGGCAGAGCGATTCCGCAGGCCATGAATCGCCAGCGTCACGCCGTAGAGGGAGAGGCCTCGTCCGAGCAAACCCGGCGAGACCGCATCTTCCCGCTCGAGCAGTTGTTCGAGCCAGCCGCGGGCCTCTCGAGTCCCCGCGACCTGCCACATGGTGGTCAGGCCGACCATGATCCTCAAGCCGCTCTCGGGATCTCCAGCGTCAATCGTCCGCGCGAGGGCTGCGCGCAGGTCGTCCCTGCTGGCCGCAATCTCCTGGAGCCAGCGGGCCTGGTCCGGTCCCATCAGCTGCGCACCGGCCGACTCGGCGAAGGCGACCGCCCAGCGCGTGTGCGCGTCGTGCATAGCGTGTGGGTCTGGGGAGGCCGCCAGCCGATTGCGCGCATAGTCGCGGAGCGTCTCGAGCAGCCGGTAGCGCGTCGCGCCGCCGGGATGCACGACAGAGACGAGCGACTTGTCGACGAGCCTGGTCAGCAGGTCAAGGATCTCCTCGCGCCGGATCGGGTCACCCGAACACACCGCCTCAACCGCCGCGAGGTCGAAGCTTCCCGCGAAGATCGACAGCCGCGCGAACAGGCGGCGCTCGTTTTCGTCGAGGAGGTCGTAGCTCCAGGCCACTGCGGCCTCCAGCGTGCGCTGGCGGGGGAGTGCAGTCCGGGCCCCGCCGGTGAGCAGGGAAAAGCGATCCTGCAGGCGCGCCGCGATCACCTCGAGGGAGAGCGCGCGGACGCGGGCGGCGGCGAGCTCAATCGCCAGGGGCAGGCCGTCGAGCCTGCGCGTGATGGTCGCCACGACCTCCTGACCTTCGGGCGTGAGCCCGAAGGCCGGATCAACCGCGCGCGCACGCTCCACGAACAGGGCGACCGCCTCCGACCCATCCGCGCCCTCAGCACCCGCCTCTTCGGGCAGGGAGAGCGAGGGAACGCGCCAGCTGATCTCTCCCGGAACGTTCAGCGGCTCGCGGCTGGTGGCGATGAATTTGGCCTTAGGCGCCGCACGGAGGACGGCGTCGACGACGTCCGCCGCCGCGGCGATCAGGTGTTCGCAGTTGTCGAGCACCACCAGCACGTCGCGGGACGCAAGGTAGGTGGTCAGCACGTCGAGCGCCGGTCTTCCCGGCAGCTCGGGAACGTGGAGCGCCGAGAGAACCGCTTGGGTGAGCAGGTCCGGATCGGCCAGGCCGGCAAGGTCGACCAGCCAAACGCCGTCGGGATGACGCTCGATCCGATCGGCGGCAACCTGGAGGGCCAGCCGAGTCTTGCCTGCGCCGCCCGCACCGGTGAGCGTGACGAGGCGCGCTCGCGTAAGCGCATCTTGGACGGCCGCGAGCTCTCCTGCGCGACCGATGAAGCTCGACAGCTCGGCGGGCAGGTTGTTCGGGAAGGCACTCAGCGACCGCAGCGGCGGGAACTCCGCAGCAAGGTCGCGATGAACGACCTGGTGGATACGCTCCGGACGGGCGAGGTCCTTGAGGCGGTGCTCGCCCAGGTCGAGGAACGAGACATCGGTCGGCGCGTCGTCACGGACCAGGACGTACGTGGCTTCCGACACGATGACCTGCCCGCCATGAGCGGTTGCCATCAGCCGGGCGCATCGGTTCACCTCGGTCCCGTGGAAATCCTCGTGCCCGCGATCGGCGTGACCCGTGTGCAGGCCCATCCGGACCCGGAGCGGCCCGGTGGCTCCCCATGAGGCGGCACCCAGCGCTCGCTGCATGGCGACGGCGGCGCCCACCCCCAACCTCGCGGCCGGGAAGACGGCGAAGACGCCGTCGCCTGTGTCGCTGACCAGGGTCCCCTCTCCGGCCTCGATGGCCCCGTTGAGGATCCGGAAGTGTTCACCCAGCGCATCGCGCATCGCGTCTGGATGAGCTTCCCAGAGCCGCGTGCTTCCCTCGACATCGGTGAAGAGGAACGTGTGTGGACTTTGGGCGGG